>JBAVUB010000250.1:0-4600 GCA_049696575.1 Acidobacteriaceae bacterium
GAGAGGCGGCGCGCTTTGCGCGCTTCCCACGTCCCCAACTGCAGGGACGTGGGGCACCCGGCGATTGGGCGCCCGGCAGATACGAAAACCAACCGCGAGGTCTTTCGCTTCGCTCAGGATGACAAACGGGCTTCATGGGTGGGTGGCTTTCGGTGTGGCAGTCGGGATCGCGGTTGTTGGGTGGTGGGTGGTGGTTGGTGTGTGGCGGGTGCGGGGTGGTGGAGGGGGCTTGGGGTAGGTGATGTCGGCGGCGGGTTTGAAGGCCTGGGTGAGGATGTGTCCGATGGAAGCGGAGGGCTGATTGACGCCGAGAAGAGAAGCGAAAGTGGCGGCGATGTCGACGGGCTCGACGCGTCCGTGATAGATGCCGGGTGCGAAAGGAGCTCCGTAGAAGCCGAGGGGGACGTGGCGGTCGTAGGAGTACGGGCTGAAGTGGTTGGTCTGGATGTTGGTGAGGGTTTCCATCTGAAAGTCGGCGGGGATAATCATGACGTACCAGCCACCGTTCGGCGAGTAGCTTTGGGCGAGGAGTTCGCCCCACGGGGTGGGCGGGTAAGGGCCGTCAGCGAGTTGCTCGCGAGTGTAGCTGCGAAAGAGCACGGGGTGCGGGGGCAGGCGCGTGTCCGAGGGCTGGGGCACGGGCTGCGCGGCGGAGGGATTGGGCGTGGTGAGGGACGCGTCGGTGGGGGGCGGCTCGGGCGCCGCGGGTGTGAGGGAGGCAATGGCGGCGGGGAGGAGTTGCTGGACGGCGTCTTCCGCTTCGGCCTCGTTGATGCCAGCTTTCATGAATTCGGATTGGTTGAGCGATAGATACGGCAGTTCCTGGTGCGGGAGGACGTAGTCGAGCTTTTCGCCGGGAGAGAACTTCATATTGATGGCGTAGTCGAGGGCGGCGGAGAGTTTTTCGAGGTCGAGGGTGGCGGCGTTGAGTCCGTATTGGGCGGCGGTGGAAGGGACGGGGGCGATGCCGTGATCGGCGGTGAGGGCGATCCAGACATTGGGGAGGCCGCCGGGAATATTTTTGTCGAGCCAGGTGAAGAAGGTGTCGAACTGGGTGTCAAGAGCGTCGACCATCTGCTGTTCCTGGCTGGAGTCGGGGCCCATCTGGTGGCCGAGGATGTCGTTGGCGGAGAGGCTGATGGTGAGCAGGTCAGTGACGTCGCGCTGGCCGAGTTGTTCGCCCTGGATGAGGGCTTCGGCGAAGTTGAACTCGTAGGCGTTGGCGGCGGGAGTGCGGCCGACGAGGTCGTAGAACTGGGTGGTGTTGGGAGGGGCGTTGGCGTCCTGTTCGGCCTGGGCGATGGCGCCACTGGTGTTGAAGGCGGTGGCCCAGTCAGGAAGCTGCGACATATAGAAGGATGAGGTGACGAAGTAGCCGGAGGCGGGATCGATCCAGAAGGCAGCGTTGGCGGCGGCGCCGGCGGGAAGGATCGCGGCGCGATCTTTCAGCGAGACGCCGTAAACTTTGGCCTGGCCCTGGGTGGCGAGGCGGAGCTCGTCGCCGATGGTGGAGGCGAGGAGGTTGCGGGGCGAGCTGCCGGTGAGGTATTTGGGGGCTCCGGGAGGCGCGCCGGGCTGGTTGGCGGGAATGCTGGAATCGGGCTCGCCGACGAGGTGGTAGCGTTCATCTTCGACGGAGCTGACGGGGCGATCCTGATTGCGGGCGAGATCCCACCAGTCGTTGGAGGCGATGCCGTGGCCGTCGGTGTAAGCGCCGGTGCCGATGGTGGCGTGGCCGGGCGCGGTTTTCGTATTGGCGTAGTCGTAGTAGCAGTCGGGGAAGTACGCGCCGTGCTGGAGGAAGAGATTAAAGCCGCGGTTTTTGAAGTCGGCACGGTAGCGGTCGAGGTAGTCGCCGCGGAACTGATCGATGACGAGGATGATGGCGAGTTTGGGGTGGTCGTTGTAGGCGCTGGGGGGCGCGGGGACGACGGTGTCTTTGGCGTGGGCGGCGGCGGTATGGTGCGCCGTCGCGGGTGGGTTGGATTGCGCGTCGGCGTGGGTGCGGGCGAGTGCGAAGGGAGTGGGGAGGAGGATAGCAAGGAGGAGAGCAGGGAGGTGTGTGGGTCTCATTGGTCTCAAGGTATAGGGTACAGGGTGCAGGGGAGAGGGTACAGGGGAGCGGGCAGTGAGCAGCGGTCGAAAAAGCAGGAACAGAAACTGAGCGGATAGCGGATAGGGAAAGCAGCGGACAGCGGATAGCGGATAGTGAAGCGTCGCGCTTTGCGCGACTCCCACGTCCCCAACTGCAGGGAGGTGGGGCACCCGGCGGGTGGCAGTCGATCAGCAGGAGGTATCGTTGCAGGCGCAGATTTTGCCTTGGCGTGCCTGGTTGGCTTCGTGGAGGACGAGGGGAAGAAGAAACAGCGCGGCGAGGGAATCGGCCCAGGCGATATGGAAGAGGGCATTGAGGACCAATCCAGCGAGGGCGATCCAGGACATCCAGGCGCAAACATTGCTCTGGGCGGCGTCGGCCTGCAAAGCATCGCTGCGCGCCTGGGCGGCGAGGCGGGCTTTTTTCCGGCCGAGAATGGGCATGACGATGGCGGCGATGAGGAGGAGCGCGATGCCGGGAAGGGAGGGTTGGGGACGAAAGCGCGTGCTGAGCAGACTGGCGGCGGATGAGAGGGCGATGTAGGCGGCGAGCGCGTACAGAAGAAGGGCGTTGATGCGGGCGGCGGTTCTCTCGATGGAGGGGCCGACGGCAAAGCGGCGGAGGACGACGAGGGCGGAGAAGAGCTCGATGGCGCTGTCGCCAGCGAAACCGGTGAGGGCGACGCTGCAGGCGCGGATGCCGGCCCACGCGGAGACGGAGAGCTCGATGGACATCCAGGCGATGGTGACGAGCTGCAGGGTGCGGACGGCGCGTTGGGTTGGTTCGTGTTGGGTGGCGGGGGAATGCATGGCTGCACTTTCAGCTTAAGGCAGGCGCGTGAGCTGGGAGCTGGGAGCTGGGAGCGGACCGGCGTTCAGCGGATAGGAAAAGCAGCGGACAGCGTTCAGCGGATAGCGGATAGGAAAAGCGTCGCGCTTCGCGCGATTCTCACCTCCCCAACTGCAGGGAGCCATTCGACTGGCTCCGCTTGCTCAGGCCAGGCTGCGGGGCACCCGGTGGTGGAGCGGGGAGAGCAGCGGGTAGAATCCGAGCGAGCTGGGGTGGTTCACGTGGAGACGAGCAGCGAAGGCGTTGTGACAGCGGACAGAGAGCGCGAGGTGCGGTTATGGATGGGTTGAGACGGGCAGTATGGACTCTGTTGGTGGTTGCGTTGCTTGCTGGTGCGTGCGGCGGGTCGTCTGTGTTGGCGCAAACGTGCGGGGGGAAAGGGGTGGCGGTGCAGGTGCTGGGGTCGGGTGGGCCGGAGTTGCAGGACAAGCGCGCGTCGACCAGTTATTTGATCTGGAAGGACGGGCGGGCGCGGGTAATGGTGGATGCGGGAGGCGGGAGCGCGCTGCGCTTTGGGGAGAGCGGAGCGCAGATGGCGCAGCTGGATGTTTTTTTGTTCAGCCATTTTCATATCGATCACAGCGGGGATTTTCCGGCGCTGATTTTTTCTTCGTGGTTTGAGGATCGCGCGCGGGCGCTGCCGGTGTATGGGCCGGCGGGGAACGAATACATGCCGTCGACGACGGAGTTTGTGAAGGATTTATTCAGCGATCCGCACGGGGCGTGGCGGTATCTGAGCGAGCTGGTGGAGCCGGGGCAGGGAGGGACGTATCAGTTGCAGCCGCACGATGTGGTGACGGGACCTGCGCCGAAGCTGGTGCTGCGGAACGACGCGATGGCGTTGTATGCGGTGCGGGTGGTGCATGGGGCGTTTCCGGCGCTGGCGTGGCGGGTGGAGATGGGCGGGAAACGGATCGTCTTCAGCGGCGACACGAATGGAGACGGGGAGGGATTGACGCAGCTGGCGATGAACGCGGATTTGTTTGTCGCGCATAATGCGGTGCCGGAGGGGGCGACGGGGGTGGAAAGGCGGTTGCACATGCCGCCGTCGGTGATTGGAACGACGGCGGCGCATGCGCAGGTGAAGCAGCTGGTGCTGTCGCATCGGATGCTGCGGACGCTGGGGAAAGAAGATGCGACGCTGGCGGGGATCCGGCGGAGTTATGCGGGTCCGATCGCGTTTGCGAATGATTTGGATTGTTTTTCGGTGGAGTGTGGGGGTGGGGGGAAAAGCGGAGAGCGGATAGCGGATAGCGGACAGGAAAAGCGTCGCGCTCTGCGCGATTCCCACGTCCCCGACTGCAGGGAGCCATTCGACTCGCTCCGCTCGCTCAGGCCGGCTGTGGGGCACCCGGCGCAGTGGTCAGGGAAGCAGCGGATAGCGGATAGCGGATAGGAAAGCGGCGCGCTTTGCGCGCTTCCCACGTCCCCAACTGCAGGGAGCCATTCGACTCGCTCCGCTCGCTCAGGCCAGGCTGTGGGGCACCCGGCGCAGTGGTCAGGGAAGCAGCGGATAGCGGATAGCGGATAGCGGATAGGAAAGCGGCGCGCTTTGCGCGCTTCCCACGTCCCCAACTGCAGGGACGTGGGGCACCCGGCGCAGTGGTCCGGGAAGCAGCGGATAGCGGATGGCGGATAGCGGATAGAGAGGCGGCG
>JBAVUB010000251.1:0-1900 GCA_049696575.1 Acidobacteriaceae bacterium
GCCGATGATGCAGTTCAGCACCAGGCCGGTCATCGCCCAGCGGCCGAGCGAGCGCACGAAGCTCACGCGAGATCTCCTGTGGCGTCGAGGGGCGGAGAATAGCACCGAAAGATAGCCGGGCGATAGCCTCGTCGACATCGGCGCGTTGACGAGCTTGCGCCGCGTGGTTCAAAACTGACGCTTTCTTCTTCTTGGTTTTGGTAGCCTGTGCGTAGGCCATCCGATCATTTCTTTTGGGGGTCACTCAGACTTCTGACGTCCTACGAGGCACCGTTTGTCTCAAGACTTGAAAGGGCAGTCCAAGACTTCCGCGCGGCCGCTGGCTGAGAGAGCTGCGGGACCGGGCGCCATCCGTCAAGTGAACGCGACAGCCGCACACGACAAGCACGACGAGCTCCGGCTGCTCGTGAATTCGCACCAGTCGCTCATCACGGTGGAGACGCCCGAAGAGGAGCGCCTCGAGCAGATGTTGCTGGAGGTTGCGACGGAATTAGGCGTGCCGCTGTACGAATGGAGCGTCACGACCGGGCTCGCGAAATACCGCGGCGGGGCGATTTACAACACGGACCAGCCGGAACAGGCGCTGGCAAATATCTCGTTGATTCACGGCGACGCGATCTTTCTGCTGAAAGATTTTGCGCGCTACTGCGACAACGACAAAATCTGCCGCTGCGTGCGGGACCTGGCAGAGAGCTTCCGGACGGTGCGGCGAGCGATCGTGATCTGCGCGGCATCGGTGCAGTTGCCGGATGAACTCGCGTCCGAAGCAGCCCCGTTTCAACTGAGCTTACCCACCGCCGAAGAGCTGCTGCCGGGAGTGAGCGACGTGCTCGCGGAAGTGAATCGAGAACAGCACATTCCCGTGACGCTCGACATAGCGGCGATGGGACAAATTGCGCGAGACCTGACCGGACTCCCCGAAGAAGAAGCCATACGCACGCTGCGAATGTGCGTTCTCTCGCGTGGCCGCGCCGACGCGGGATTGCTGGACGACGTGGTGGACGCCAAACGTCAAGCGTTGCGGAGCGACGGGCTGCTTGAGATTGTGCGGCGCGACACGTCGTTTGGCGACGTGGCTGGGCTGAATCACCTACGCGAATGGATCGCTATACGAAAAAGTGCATTGACGCCGGAAGGCCAGCGATTTGGCCTGGTCCCGCCGAAGGGCATCTTGATTACGGGCGTCCAGGGATGCGGAAAGAGCCTGGCAGCCC
Source organism: Acidobacteriaceae bacterium (assembly GCA_049696575.1). Taxonomy (GTDB): domain Bacteria; phylum Acidobacteriota; class Terriglobia; order Terriglobales; family Acidobacteriaceae; genus Palsa-343. The sequence goes on from JBAVUB010000251.1 coordinate 1,215, forward strand.
GAGCGGTAGCCGGCGAGTGGTCATTCGAGCTGGCGCGGTTGGACGCAGGCGCGTTGTACGACAAATTTGTGGGAGAAAGCGAGAAGAAGTTGCACAAGGCGCTGGAATTGGCCCAGAAGCTGGCGCCGATGGTGCTCTGGATCGACGAGATCGAAAAAGCGTTCGCGTCGGCGGGCTCCAGCAGCGACGCAGACGCGGGATTGTCGCAGCGGCTCCTCGCGACCCTGTTGACGTGGATGCAGGACAGAGAGAGAGGCGTCTTCCTGGCGGCCCCCTCGATCAACATCACCGTCTTGCCGCCCGAGATGATACGTAAGGGGCGATTCGACGAGATTTTCTTCGTCGATTTGCCGACCGCCGAAAATCGTGTCGCGCTCTTCGATCTTCATTTGAAAAAGCGAGGGCGCGATGCGGCCAAGTTTGATTTGGCAAAGCTCGCGGTGGCGACCGAGGGCTTCTCGGGAGCGGAAATCGAACAGGCGATCATCGGGGGTCTCTATGCGGCGTTTGCGCAGAAGCAACAACTGACCACGGAAATTCTTCTTGCGGAGATTCTTTCGACGCAACCACTCAGCGTCACTCGTGCCGAAGAAGTGGATTCGATCCGGCAATGGGCCAAGACGCGAGCCGCGCCTGCGGATTGATTCGCCAGCGACAGGCGATACGACCTTCCGAATGCCCCGATT
>JBAVUB010000252.1:0-5395 GCA_049696575.1 Acidobacteriaceae bacterium
GCCCAGATCGATGCCGATTGTGTCGAGTTCCATGGACCGCCTCCTGTGCTCACCTCTTATGTTCCCCGAAGGGCTAGAGGCGGCGGACCATACCAATTAGTTTGGAGCACCGGGTCGCCGTCAGGGAACGAAACTTCCGTGTTGGCGACAATTCGGAACTGATAATGCTCTTCTGATTTGACCGGCGAATCAGCCCCGAATATAGAGCAGGTAAATCGCTACCGGCAGGCCCGCCGCAATGAGGCACGAATACAGGCCACACAGCAGAAAAGCGCATTTGTGGAATGTGGATACCGCCCGTTGCAATCGCAGCCGCCACGCAATCAACGCCGTCAGGAACGGAGCAATAAAAATCAGATAAAACGCGCCCAAGGAAGCCATTCCTGACCATTCCCACAACCATGCAGTCAGCAGTACCTGACACCAACCGCCCAGCGTAAAAAACAAGATGAAGTAAGCAAGCGTGGGCGGAGAAACCACGCCGATTCGGCGCATGTGCCAGATCAAAACCAGATAGACAGCTAGGCCGAGCGCGGGCAAGAAGATGTATATGGCAAGGGGTACCAACACAGAACGTCTGCCTCTGGCACGGATTGTAGGCGCGTACTCATCATCTGTCGGGACTCGATGCCGTGTAAACAGGCTTTGTGGAAGCCGTTTCAGGGTCATTGTTTCCGTATCACCGGCAATGCGGAAATAACCGGCCCTGAGGCGCGAAACTTCCGGATCGCCGCTGGAACACCACACTTCATATTGATGTAGTCTCTTTTGGGGACCGTTTATGGCATCTCTCACCCGCGAAGCTCCTGCTTCCTCTCAGCAACCATCGCCGGCTCATGATCCGATGCTGGACGACATTGGGTACATGACCTGCATGACTCTGGTGCTGCTCGGGAACTACGCGCAGACCGGCCATCTGGGCGGACCGCTCGCTTACACTCCCTACAATGTTGCAGCGCACCTGGCCGGTCCTGAGAACGGCGGGCTCCGTTACGACTACCGCCGGCCGAAGCATCCTTACTCCGACAAATTCATGATGGCGGCGGGCCACTCGGTCCCCACCTGCTACGCAGTATGGATGATCATGGGTCAGGCGTTGTATCGCAGGTATCAACAGACCGGCGATCCACGCTATCGCGTCGGCCCGCATGTTGCCATGCTGCCCATCGACGCGCTGGGATTCCGGCGCGGAGCGGGGGCGCTGAAAACGCTGCTGCACGAAACCGGTCTGGAAGACCATGCGCTGTTCGCGCAGGCGAAAGGCCGCGGTATTCGCGCACTCTCAGGGCACGCCGAAAGCACGGACTGCACCAACGACGTGAACGGCGGGCCCTCGGGCGTGGGCATCGCGACAGCCGCGGGCAAAGCGGCGTTCTGGGATGTGGCCGGTGCGGCAGAATCTCCGAAAATCATCGCGCTGGAAGGCGAGTTCGCGCTCACCGAAGGCCACGCCCAGGAGCTGAAGACGCAGGCTTTGGCTTTGCAGGTGGGAAAGCGCCTGCGGGTGATGGTTTCCAATAATAATGCGGGCATCGATGATCGCCTGATGGGCGGCGTGATTGCCGCGCAGTTCGACGGATACGATCTGGTGAGTCAATGGACGTCGTATGGATGGAACGTCTTCACGCTGTCAAACGGCAATGACTATGCCGAAGTAACCGCGGCGCTGAAGGCGATGGACGAAGTGGACCCGCACGACCGCCGTCCCATCGTCGCCATTGGAAAAACCGTCAAGGGCTACTGGCCGACAGCCGTCGACGGAAAAATCCCCGGCTACGGCGATCAGTTAGTGAGTTACCCCAGCCATCCTTACGCACTTAAGATGAACTCGGAGTATTTTGTCGCTCTGGCCGAGACATTCGAGAAACATTATGGCGTGGAATTCGAGGGAATTCGTAACGGCCCGGTCAGCGACAACCGCGAGCGATTGATCCAGTTCAAGACGAATATCGACGTGGTGATGTCGCTGCTGGATCGGAACGGACGGGGCGATCGCCTCGCCGATCGTCTCGTGGAAATAGGCGACACCGTGCGGGACGATATGAAGCTGCGCATCTCCGCCACGAGCGATCCGTTCCTCGACGATCGGCTGCGCGTCGCGACGCTGCCGGAAGACCCACAGAAGGTCACGGTTCGCAATGCGATATCCGGCGCGGAGAAGCAGGCCGGCATTACGCTGTTCAGGAAACCGGGTGAGATCGCCGGAGCGCGACGCGCGATTTCCGAAATCATCAAGTGGACGAATTACGTCACCGACGGACGATTTTTTACCCTCGCCGCCGACCTTTCGGAGTCGATTAACGTGGAGCACGGCAGTTTATGGGGACACTACAGTCCCGTGAACAATCCGCTGGGCACGCGCCTGAAAGCGCCCATTCAGGAGGCAGGCAATGTATCCACGGCTATCGGGCTGGTGAGCCAAAGCGCATCGGTCGATCCGGAAAAATTCGCCGGTGTCTGGGCCTTGAGCGGCACCTATGGAGCGTTCACCCCGCTGATGTACACTCCGGCACGCGTCTGGAGCCAGCAAAACCAGGACAGCAGATTCCGTGTAGGCGTGCTGCATATCCTCACCGCACACTCCGGTCCGGAAACCGCGGCCGATGCGCGCACCCACTTCGGCATCTTCGCGCCGCAGGTGTGGAAGCTGTTCCCGCGCGGTCAGGCGATCAACCTCAGCTTTTGGGATTACAACGATGTGGCGCCTGGCTATTTCGCCGCAGCGGAAATTGCTGCACGCGATCCGCACGTGGGCATCATCACCCTGGAAGTGGCGCGGCCCGACTTCGCGGTCGCCGACCGCAGCCACTTCGCCGACTCCGATCTGCGCGCTGCGGCCAAAGGCCTATACGTGATCCGCGACTTTTCCCCGGACCAGCCGCGTCATGGTTACGTGATCGCTCAGGGATCGAGTTCCACCGTGAATCTGGTGAAAGTGCTGCCGAGACTGGAAGGGGCCGGGATCAACGTCAAGGTCGTCGCCACGATCAGCGAGGAGTTATTCGATCGCCAGCCGCAGGCGTATCGCGATTCCGTACTGCCGCCCGCGGCTCGCTACGACCTAATGGTGGTGTCCACCGGCACGCGACGCATGTGGCCGCTGCGCAACCTCGGGCCACTCACCGACGAGTATTCCCTCACATCGGACTTCGACAACTCCTGGAGAAGTGGCGGCCTCGAAGCGGAAGTGATCGCGGAAGCGCATCTCGATCCCGATTCGATTTTCGCTGGTGTGGAGCGATTCGCCAACGAACGCGAGCGCCGCATGGGCGATCAGCGCAGGATGATCGGTTAGTCGAATTTCGGTGCCGGCACCGGGCAGATTGCGCCGGCGGTTTCCGTCACAGATGCTTGCCGACCCACTCGTCGATCCGCTCCAGTGCTTTTGCGATGTTTTCCGGCGAATTGGCAACGCTGAAGCGCAGATAGCCCTCGCCGAATTTCCCAAAGGCCGTCCCTGAGAGACAGGCAACACCCGCTTCTTCCAGAAGCCTGGCCGCCAGCTCCTGCGACTTCAGCCCTGTGCCTTCAATATTCGGGAAGACGTAGAAAGCCCCCTTCGGCGACAGGCAGCGAAAGCCGCGGATGCGGTTGAGGCCGTTCACCATCAGATCCCGCCGCTCGCGGAAGGCCTCGCACATGCGCGTCACGGAGGCCTGGTCCCCCGTCAGCGCCGCTACTCCCGCCCTCTGAGTGAAGCTCGCCGTGCAGGAGTTCGAATTGGTCATCAGACGCGCAATCTGCGCGGCCAGATCCGTGCGCATGACCCCATAACCGAGACGCCACCCGGTCATGGCATAGGTCTTTGAGAAGCCGTCGAGCAGGATCGTGCGCTCGCGGAAGGCAGGAATGGACATCGGTGAGAAGTGGCTGCCCTCGAAGATCAGGCGGCTGTAAATCTCGTCCGAGAGCAGGATGATGTTGGCGTCGCCGATCGCGGCTACGACACCCCGAATGTCCTCTTCCGTCAGCACCCCTCCGGTCGGGTTCGCTGGAGAGTTGAGAATGATCAGACGGGTACGCGGCGTGATCTTTGCCGCCAGCTCGTTCACGTCGAGCCGGAACTCGCGTTCCTCGCGGAGCCGAAGAGGGACGGGAATGCCGCCCACAAACTCGATCATCGACTCGTAGATCGGAAAGGAAGGATTGGGATAAATCACTTCGTCCCCTTCCCCAACCAGAGCCAGAATGGTAAAGAAGAGGATCGGCTTGCCGCCGGGGACGACGACGACTTCTTCCGGCGTGACGGAAACTCCGCGCGTGCGGCCCACCTCAAGAGCGATGGCTTCGCGCAGCGCCGGCAGTCCTGCCGAAGGCCCATAATGCGTCCAGCCGCTGCGCAAGGCGTCGATCCCGGCCTCGATGACGTTTTCCGGCGTGTCGAAATCCGGCTCCCCGATTTCCAGATGGACGATCTCGCGCCCTTTGGCTTCGAGAGCGCGGGCACGTACCAGAACTTCAAAAGCAGTCTCGGTGCCGAGCCTCTGCATGCGGTCAGCGAGTCGCAGGGGAAAACGGGAAGCGTCTGTGTTGGTGTGAAGATCGGGAGTCGTGGTTGTCATGGTGCGCACATCCTGTTCGCAGCAGAGCGGGGTGTTGTCCAACGGCGGAAAAGGTTCCGGGCAGGATGCCCCGGCCAAGACTACCAGAAATTGTATCGAGCCAGCGTACTGGGCCACGAACAGCCTGGACGTGCCGGGAGTGACGCCCTCCGCGGAATATTCGCCATCGGCGTGCTGAACACTCGCGTCTGCATATGCCGCACCCAAATGGCCAGTCGATCGTACGCGCTCGACCCGAAACGAAAACGATGTGTTTCCATGCCTGCGCCTGCCAAGTTACCGACAATGCGGAATGTATGGTCCGCCGCCCTGTTGCAAGCGAAAAGAGAAGATAGCGTTTCGGCCTGCGCAAACGTATCCGGTCTTTGTGTGAGCCGAAGCTCGGGACCTCGATGGGATGCGCTGCGCTCTCGTCCTACCTAGTTTGGAAGCCTCGGAGGGTTGTTCCGTATTGCAGGTTTCGAGCGTGCCGGGTTCGACCGTTTTGCCATCTCTCTGTTCGCCAGCAGACCTGGCAGAAAACCTTGTTGAAGATCAGCCGTCGCTGGTCTGCGATTGTGGGAATCGCGCAGCGATTTCCAAGCCTGGCGTTCCGTGCCAGGCGTCAATTGCAGAGCACGGCCTCCGCCGAGATCACCGGCAGCGGTGGCCGATAGGCCTCGCTTTTGGCCAGCACCGCCCAGGCGACACGTGAACCGCATATCAAGATTTCAGGCGTGCGGCACGGCCGCCCTGCGGATGAATTTCGACCCTCATAATGGTATGAGCGAACGGGGTGTCTTCGGTCTAAGCAGCGCCATTCCTGAACCAATTCACACGCGACTGTGGCTGGG
>JBAVUB010000253.1:0-8348 GCA_049696575.1 Acidobacteriaceae bacterium
CGGGAAACCCGCCCCGTTGGTACGAATGTAGGTCGTCGAGGCGTCGGATGAAGTCGCGACGAACTGGGTCGGGCTCAGGAACCGGATTTTGTTCGTGGTCACCACCCCCATCGGAACCGGCGGCGGGGCCGGCGTGCAGTTCCCGCCCACGCAGATCTGTTTCGGTGAGAAATCCTGCCACTTGTAGCTGAGCGTACCCTGCGCTGCGTTGAACTGGTAGACCCCCGAAAGCATGAAGCTCATGCCCTGATGATTCTGGGTCGTCGATTGCACGCGGCCATTCGCCGTGAAGCTGGTGGTGATCATCAGCCCGGACGGAAGGTTCCAGTTCACCGTCGCCGACCAGGTGCCGGCCAGCGAAGGAGAAGACTGCACCTGAGTCTGCATTGGCTGCGAACGAAGTTGGGCCGGCGACGCCAGGGCCAGCGCGCAGAGCACCGGAAGCAGATTACGGGCCATGTCGCCCCCCCAAAGTCCGGAATTCGACCGCTCACTCTACCAGACTCCAGCAGCCGCCTTCAAGCAGCAATAAGCCTTTTTTGACGGTTGAGCAATATTGAACAGTACTGGGGCTGCGCCACTCCCATAATTAAATAAGCCGCCCGCGAAATCAGTGGATGTGTACATGCGACGGAGTTCCAGATTGCACCGATCTGGCGGCGCGCACCCGGGTTCTCAACGTATTTGGACTTTTCCATTCGCCCTCCGGCATTCACATCGGGAAGTAAGTGAACCGGGATGAACGTTGGGGAACAGATTCGACTGTCAACAAAGGGCGACAACCGCAGGACACGACAACCGCGCCCGACGCGAGGAGCGAGTGGCGAAGGAAATCGTCGTAATGGAGGCAACACTTATGAAACCAATCAGGCTTATCAGTACCGGACTTTTGTTCCTCTTTCTCGGAGCCATTGCTCCCACGTTTGCTCAGGAGGAGCAGGAGGCCAAACCCGAAAAACAACACCAGCAGACCAAACCCCAGAAACAGCAGGAATCCAGGCCTGGCAAACAGGAACAGCAGCAAGCCAGGGGCCAGGAGCAACAGCAACAGAAACAACAGCAACAACAGGCGAAGACCGCAAATCAGGATGAGCAGCGGCAGGCTAAGAGCCAGCAGCAACAGCAACAGAAACAACAGCAACAACAGGCGAAGGCCACAAATCAGGATGAGCAGCGGCAGGCCAGGGCTCAGCAGAACCAGGAAAAGAGTCAGCAGCGCGAGCAAGCTCAAGGGCAGTGGGCCCACAACGGTCAGAATGATGGTCGCGGCCACGAGTACAACGAAAGTAGGTTTGGACGCGAGCATCATGCCCGCTTTGAAGAGAATGGTGGTCGCTTCTTCAACGGGCGTCGGGAGTACTCCTACGGTGGATACTGGTTCTATGCTGACGCCTGGCCGGCGTGGTTTTACCAGCAGGACGTGTACTTCGTTATGGGAGCGGATGGGCTATGGTATGCAGTTTCATACGACGACCCTTCCTTAATGTTCCGGATCAATGTCGAGTAGCGTGACAAGTGCCGTGTGACAGAACCGGCAGTCGCAATACCACAGCCTCCGCGATCTGCGCGGCGCAGGGATAGGGCTGCCCCGGGCAGCCCTTTTTCTGTTGGGTTTGCGCTGTCAACGCTTCAGCAGGCCAGACCGGCTCGTCGGCATCCGTTACGCGAGAATGCGGCGCCAGCGTTTCCCCCGGGGCTTCGCCGCTCCCGGGAGTAGACGGCGCGACCGTGCACGCCCGTTTTTTCCGGCACACCCGTCGCAGGAATTTCCGCGTGAGTTTCCGCTCGCAAGTCCCACGAAAGAGTACTCCAAAGAGCCATTGACCCAAGCCTATGGTCCCCTTATCTTGACACCACGACTGAGAAATATTCTTTGGTGCGGTTCCTTTACCCGCCCCGTATTGCCAATCCGATATTGCTGCCTGCGTTGATGGACCTCATTCGGTCCGTGCACGATTTCGACTTCAGTGAGGTTCAGTGGATGTCCCCTGTCGCACCGTCCCCCCGTCTGTTCGCCTCCCGCGTTCTGCCTTTCCTCTTCACTAATCTGGGCTTGTTCGCCCTTCTGCTCCTGGCGCCTGCGCAGAGTGCCGCAGCCACGACGGACACCTTCTACGTCCATGTGACCAGCGACGATTTCAGTGGCAGTTTCTCCAACCTCAATGGGACTGCGGCGAATTGCCCGGCGAACGACGCACCGGACAGCGCCAACTGCTCGTTACGGGACGCCATCACTGCGGCCAACACCGATTCGAACCCCATGATCATCGACCTGTCGGCCCTCAGCGGGACCATTACGCTGGCGAATCCGCTCCCCCCCGTGTTCCCGAACACCGCGAACATCATCACCTTTGCCGGCCCAGGCGCCGCTACCCTCACCGTCTCCGGCGCAGACGCTTACCAGGTTTTCCAGATTCTCAAGGGCAATGCCACGTTCCATGACTTCACCGTCGCCCACGGCAACGTCGTCCCCGTCCCCAACGGCGGGACCTTCGGGCCCAACAACGGCTGCGTCTGCGATCCGGGTTTTGGTGGCGGCATCTACGCGTATACGAATGTCTCCCTCACCCTGAACAGCATGGTCTTAACCTACAACCACTCGGGGTATGACGGCGGCGCCGTCCTGGCCATCGGCCCCCTCACCGTCACCAACACCACATTCTCCAACAATCAGGTTGATCCCGGCTCCTACGCCGCCGCTCTGTACGCCATCGGCGGCCCCGCCACCGTCAGCACCAGCACCTTCTACAACAACACGGCCTTTCTGGGCAGTGCCATTTACATCAGCGCCTATTTTGCCGGCATGACCGTCACTGTCAGCGACTCCACCTTCGTCAACGATTCCACTCCCAACGGCGGCAGCGGAGCCATCTTCAACTCTTCCGGCGCAACCCTCAGCATCCACGACAGCACCTTCTGGAACAACATTGCCGGAATCAACCAGGGAGGATCGCTCAATAACGCCGGCGCCATGACCGTCTCCGACAGCGTCGTCGGCGCTCCCGGATCTCCGACGGCAGTGCAACTGTGCTACAGCTCTTCTGCCGGCTGTCCTGCCACCGGCGACGGCAACGGCAACGTAGTCGGCGGCGACTCTCTCAACCTGTCGCCTCTGGGCAATTACGGTGGTCCCACCCAAACCATGCTGCCCGCCGCTGGCAGCCCGGTGCTCTGCGCCGGCAAGTCCGGCACGCCTTACGCGGAGACCGTGTCCGGTTCTGCCCTCACCACCGATCAGCGCGGAATGCCTCTCGATTCCAACTGCAGCGCCGGAGAAACGGACGCTGGCGCTGTGCAGGTCAGCGGCCTGTGCAGGACCGCGAACACGAATCCCAATCCCAATCCGGCGGTGTTTGCCGCGACCGAGGACTTCAACGGCGACTGCAGGAGCGACATCCTCTGGCGCAACACCAGCACCCAGCAGGTCTACGAGTGGTTCATGAACGGGATCACGAACACCGGCGGCGGCACTCCCGGCAGCCCCACCTCCGACTGGGTCATTCAGGGCGCTGGTGATTTCGACGGCGACGGCAAATCCGACATCCTGTGGCGCAACAGCACCACCGGGCAGGTCTACGTCTGGCTCATGAACGGCAGCAATGTGACGAGCGGCGGGGTCCTTGGCGTCGTCTCCTCCGACTGGGTCATCAAGGGCATCGGCGACTTCAACGGCGATGGCAAATCCGACATCCTGTGGCAAAACAGCACCACCGGGCAGGTCTACCTCTGGTTCATGAACGGAACTACGATATCCGGCGGCGGAGCCGTCGGCTCCGTCTCCGCCGGATGGAACATTGCTGGCATCGGCGACTTCAATGCAGATGGCAAAGCCGACATCCTGTGGCGGAACAGCACGGGCCAGGTTTACGTCTGGCTGATGAACGGGACCACCATTGCGGGCGGGGGAAGCCCCGGCACCGCCACCACCGACTGGGTCATTCAGGGCGTCGGCGATTTCGATGGCAACGGTACCAGTGACATCCTGTGGCGGAACAGCACCTCCGGTCAGGTCTACCTCTGGTTCGTCAACGGAACCACGCTGACCAGCGGCGGTGCCGTCAGCTCCGTCTCTTCGGCCTGGGTCATTCAGGGCGTCGGCGACTACGACGGCAGTGGCCGTGCCGGCATCCTGTGGAGAAACACCAGCACGCAGCAGACCTATATCTGGCTGATGAACGGGGGCACAATCACCAGCCAGGGAAGCCCAGGCACTCCCGCCGCGGTGTGGCAAATCGCTCCCTGATTTCCTTTGGGCTGGTTGATCGGCAAACCGGAGGTTGCGCGACGCCGTGGTGTCGCAATTTCGGCCAGGACGCCCCGTGACTTCCGTACCGTGGTCCCTGGCGATTTCCCTTGCTCTGCTCCCGCAAATTCCCTAGCCTGAAAGCAGGGGAAAGCTCTGCTCGCACGCGAACAGAGCTTTTTTGTTTCCCGCAGGCTCAGGCCCCGCGCAAGCACTCGCTCTTTGAGACGACCAACCCGGCTCCAGGCGCCCGGCTTACCGGCTACCGGCTACCAGCTACCAGCTACCAGCTACCAGAGGGTAATACCCGGCGCACGGTACCAAAACATCCCTGCAAATAAAGGACTTGCCACACCAGGGGAGGGGGGTGGGGGGTCTGCTCCCAGTTCCGAACTCCGAGCTACCGGCTCCGAGCTGCCGGCTACGGGCTACCGGCTACCGGCTCCAGGCTCCCTCACCGCTTCAGCAGATCGACCGGCTCATCCGCATCCGTGACCCGAAAATGCGGTGCCAGTGCCGGATGCCGTCGCTCCACGGCGCGGTACATCTCCCAGGCGACTCGCCGGTACGAGAAATGTCCCTGAGCGGCCGACCGCAGCTCGGAGATGTACAGCGCTTCGGCAAAGTCCATCTTGAACAACGCGCGAATCCGCGTACCCAGCGGCAACACGTACTGCGCGGACTCGGCCGCCTCGGGCGCAGAGCTCGTGGACAGCTCGGCACAGGCGGCGTGGGCGGCGCGCATCGCTTCTTCGTAGAGCGGCTGCACTCCTGCTTCCGGCACGCCTTCGGGGATTGCGTAGCCGTGCGCCGCGGTGAATCCCTGCAGCACCTGCACGCAGCGCCGGTGACGATGCATGTCGCGGAAGCCGCCGATGTCCATCAGGATGTCGAAACGCAGCGACTGCCCGGCGGAAAATTCGCGCAGCAGCTCGTCGTGGCGGCCGCGATGACGCGTGCCGAGGGCGACGATTTCGTTGCGGCGAGCGTCGGACAAGGCCGCCACATGGCGGCGAATTTGCCGATAAGGATAATGGCACTGGCCATAAAGAAGGGTCGTCGCCAGGTCGACCTCGAGGGAATCCGCGTCATCCACCAGATCGACGAGCGGCGCAGCGTCGATCGGCTCCCCCTTGAGCAACTCTTCAGCCGCATGGCGCAGCTCCTGCCGCGTGCGCGTCTGATAGTCGCTGGGCGCGGCGTATTTCACCAGCGTCGGCGCAGCTTTCACCTCGCGCGTCAGCAGCGCGGCGGCGCGTTCGCCGAGCGCCGGATCGAGGGCGGCAATCTCGCGCTGCAATGCCGACAATTCCTCGGCATAAACATTCCACGCAGGCCCGGTAGCGGCGGCCTGCAGACGCACCCCAAGCTGGCGCACCTCAGCCACAGGGCTCGAGAGCAGCCGCGAAATCTGTGTCTCCAGCGTCCGCGCGTTCACAATCTGTCCCAGCGACGTGTTCGTCGCCAGCGGCAGCAGATAACGCGCGACGTCGAAGGCGCGAGCCTTCAGCGTGCGCTCGTAGGTTTCCTGCTTCATCTCTTCAGGCTTGTGAATCTGAGCCTGCAAAGAGGCGAAAACGGCCTCAAAAACGCCGTGGTACGTGGAAAAAAGCTGCTCGACCGTCTCCCGATAGCGATCCGCAGCGGCCACGTCGACGCCGAAATCCGGCATGAACCAGCCGCTCTTCCGGAAATTCTGGTAGCGCGTCGAGCGCTCCTGCCCATCCCAGCGCTGCTCGTCGACCAGCACGATGGCCGCCAGCAACGAAAGCCTCTCGACGGCGAACGCCACATGCGCGAGGTCGGCGATGGAACGATGGCCATACTGGAAATAGAACGTGTTCAGGAACTGCTCGGCCCTCTGGCTGCTGATCTCGCGCAGCGACTCCTTCATCGACAGCGAGGAACGCGAGTATTTCGCCATCGCGTAGGCCAGAACTTCGGGATCGGCGCCGTGAACCGCGAAAACTTCAGTCTGATGGTTGCGGGCTTCGGGCGTCGTCGGCGCAACCGTTCCAGCAGCAGGAGTCTCAGTCATGGAGGCCATGCTCGAATGCTAAACCCAAAGCTTGCGGAATTCGTGGACGCATCTCTGTAGTCACGGGCCGAGCGCGCCGCCGTCACGCCCCTGCAATAAAAGAACGGATACCATAGGGATTGTTTTTGGCGACGCTCGCCGACCGACGTCTGTCGCGGAATGGCCTCTGGGCATGAACAAGATTCTTTCGACGACCGAGCATCGTCCGTGGCCTCTGCCAAAATCTCCATGGGTCATGACCCAGCGCTGGAACGACCTGCTGTTCGCACACTGGCCGATTCCCGCCACCGAACTGACCCATCTGTTGCCGGAAGCGCTGACCGTGGACACCTTCGACGGCACGGCCTGGGTTGGCGTGGTGCCGTTCTGGATGGACCAGGTGCGCATGCGCGGCCTGCCTTCCATTCCAGGCGCCAGCCGCTTCCCGGAACTCAACCTGCGCACCTACGTGCGTGAGCAGCACACGAACCAGGCTGGCGTCTATTTCTTTTCGCTCGACGCCGCCAATCCCTTCGCCGTCGCGGCGGCGCGGATGTTCTACAGGCTGCCCTATTATTGGGCGCGCATGAAGATCGAGTCGGATACGGAGCGCCAATTCCACTACAGCAGCGACCGGCTGCTGAGCCGCCACGAAGCGCACTTTCGTGCACGCTACCGCAGCCTGGGCAAACCCTGCGTCAAAGGCGGGCTCGAGACGTTTTTCACCGAGCGCTATGCGCTCTTTACCGCAACGCGGCGCGGCGACCTCGCCCGCGTCAACATCCACCATTTGCCCTGGCCCCTGGAACTGGCGGAGGCTGAGTTCGAGGTCAACGATCTGCCGGAAGCGCACGGCATTCGCCTGCCGGATACGAAGCCTCTCCTGCAATACAGCCGCGAGCTGACCGTCTACATCTGGGCGCTGGAGAGCCTGGGTTCGCTAGCTGCGCGCCGCGCGACAGCTCCGGTTCCAGCAGGACCGTGACAGCGAAGACTGCGATAGGCTGGAACCATGTCGTCCCTTGAGGGAAAAACCGCCCTGGTTACGGGAGCCTCGCAGGGCATTGGCCGCGCCTGCGCCGTGGCGCTTGCCAAAGCCGGTGCGCGCGTCGGCCTCGCGGCGCGCAACGAAACGAAACTGAACGAAGTGGCCGCGGAAATCGCCACGCTGGGCGGCGCGGCGGCGGTCTTTGCGCTCGACATCGCGAGCGAAGAATCGATCAAAGCCTGTGCCAAAGCGGCTGTCGCTCATTTCGGCAGCGTCGAAATTCTGGTCAACAACGCCGGCATCACCCGCGATACGCTCGTGCTCCGGATGAAGCGCGCGGATTGGGACGACGTGATCCAGACCAACCTCACCGGCACTTTCCTGATGACCCAGGCGCTGCTGAGCCCTATGCTGAAAGCGCGCTGGGGTCGCATCATTAACATTTCGAGCGTGGTCGGCGAAACCGGCCAGGCTGGCCAGGCCAATTACGCGGCCAGCAAGGCTGGGCTCATCGGGCTAACGAAGTCGCTGGCGCGCGAGCTGGCTTCCAGGAACATCACGGCCAACGCCATCGCGCCCGGATACATCGAGACCGCGATGACCGCCGTGCTCGACGAAAAGCAGCGCGAGGCCATGCTGGCGCATATTCCGCTCGGACGCGCGGGAACCGATGCCGACATCGCCAACGCCGTGCGTTTTCTCGCGTCCGATGAGGCCGCTTACATCACCGGCCACGTGCTGGATGTAAACGGCGGCATGTACATGGGCTGAAGAATCGCGTCTTCGGCTGCTATCGTGGTGGCGATGAAGATTCTGACTGCGGAAGAAATGCGCACCGTCGACCATGCGACGACGAAGCAGTTCGGCGTTGCCTCGATCGACCTGATGCGCCACGCCGGCGCCGCTGTCGCCCGTTTCGTCCTCCGCGAATTTTCTGAGCGCCGGCACATCGCGGTTCTCTGCGGCAAGGGCAACAACGGCGGCGACGGCTTCGTTGCGGCGCGCCAACTCGCGGCCGCCGGTTGCCCAGTGCGCGTCCTGCTGCTCGGCTATCCCGCCGATCTGAAGGGCGACGCGAAGACCGCCTTCGACGAAATGGC
>JBAVUB010000254.1:0-1545 GCA_049696575.1 Acidobacteriaceae bacterium
CGGCCTGCACGGTCGTTTGCTGGACCACCTGGGTCGTGCCCTGGGCCAGCGGGTTCGGCTGCGAGACTTCGATGTGGCTCACGATGTTGACCACCAGCCCGCCGTGCAGGATCGTGACCGGCTGCAGGCGCACATTCCCTCCGATCACCACGGTCCCGGTACGCTCGTTCACCACCACTTTCGCACGCGGAAACACCTCCACCTCGACCTCTTCCACGCGTGCCAGCAGCGCGGGTATGTCCTCATTCGCCGCCGGCTGGATCTCGATCCTGCGGCTATCGACGGCATGGGCCAGCGGGCGGCCCAGCTCGCGATTGATCGCCGCCGTCACCGCCTCCACTGTCCGGAAATCCGCGTCGTCCAGCGACAGCGCCAGCGTCCGCATCTGGGAGAGATCGAGCGGTACGCCCCGCTCCACAATGGCTCCTGACGGGATGCGCGCTGTGGTCGGATAGTTCACCGACTTGCTGCTTCCATTCGCTGTCACCGCATAGCCACCGAGCACCATCGGTCCCTGTGCCTGCGCGTAAATCTGCCCATCCGGCCCGTACAGCGGGGTCAGCAACAGCACCCCTCCTTCGAGACTCCGTGCATCGCCCGCCGACGACACCGTGACGTCCACCTTATTGCCCGGCCGCGCAAAGGGAGGCAGCGTCCCCGCCAGAAAGACCGCCGCCATATTGCGGGTCTGCATCATCGAGGCCATCGCGTTCCCCTGCAGGCTCACACCCATCCGCTCCAGCGCCGATTCCAGGGTCTGCAGCGGAAACACCGTCTGCGAGCTGTCGCCCGTCCCGTGCAGCCCCACCACAATCCCGTAACCCACCAGCTGGTTGTCCCGGACGCCCTCGACCGATGCAACGTCCTTTACCCGCGCCAGCTTCATCCGAGGCGCATCCTCGGCACACACCGCGCCGAGACTCGCCAGTACCACTGTCGCCATCGCCATCCATTGCCCGCTTCGCCCTATCATCATCCGCCCTAAAAGACCAAGATCTTTTCAAGAAACCGCACCACGAAGTTCTGCCGGTAGGTCGCATCGTTCACGATGCCTTTGCCCACCACTTCCAGTTCCATGTCGGTAATCGCGGTCGACATCACCTGGTTCTGCGCGTTCACATCCTCGGGCCGCACCAGGCCGCGCAACCGGATCAGCTGCGTCTGCTGGTTGAATGTCAGTTGCCGCACGACCTGAATCACCAGCATGCCGTTGGGCAGCACATCGGCCACCTCGCCGCCCAGCGTGGTCGTGATGGTCGAGTTCGTCACGCTCTGTCCCTGAGCGTTCAGCGACGACGAGGAGTTTTGGCTCAGCAGATTGTTGAGTGCATTGCTGGTCGAAAGTTTGCCCAGCAGTGCCGACACCTGGGAGGCGGCCGCAGAAGCCCGTTGATTCTTCACCGTTCCGTCGGTCGAGGCCGCGAGGCTTTCCGAAACCACCACCGCGATCGGATCGTGCGCCCGCACCGCCTTCACATCGCTCACCAGGTTGGTCAGCCTTCCCGTCGCCGACCAGATCGACCCCGGCGTCAGCACCTCGGCTGC
>JBAVUB010000255.1:0-8937 GCA_049696575.1 Acidobacteriaceae bacterium
GGCGACCCTGTCGCCTTCTTCGAGGTTGAGCAGCTTCACGCCTTGTGTCGAGCGGCCGGCTGCGCGGACGGTGGTCGTGTCGATGCGGATGATCTTGCCGTACTGGCTGATGACGATCAGCTCGGAAGTCTCATCGACCAGCTGGATGCCGACCACTTTGCCGTTGCGCGCTGTGGTCTTGACGTTGATGACGCCCTTGCCGCCGCGCGATTGCAGGCGGTATTCCTCGACGTCGGTACGTTTGCCGAAGCCGGCTTCGGTGACGCTGAGGATGCGGGCGACGTGGCCATTGCTCTTCGGGGTGACGGCGAGGCCGACGACATAATCGTTCTTGCCCAGGTCGATGCCGCGGACGCCATAGGCGGGACGACCCATGGAGCGCACGTCTTCTTCCGCGAAGCGGATGGCCATGCCGTCATGCGTGGCGATGAAGACGATCTGATTGCCATCGGTGATGCGCACGGCGACCAGCTCGTCATCTTCGTCGATGCCGATGGCGATGATGCCGCGGGCCATGACGTTGGAGAAGTCCTTGAGCTCGGTTTTCTTGACGGTGCCTTTGCGCGTGGCGAAGAAGATGTGCTTGCCTTCTTCTTCGAGATTGCGGACGGGCAGGATGTTGCGCACGGTTTCACCGGGCTGCAGGCTGAGCAGGCTGGCGATGGATTTGCCCTTGCCGGCAGCGCCGACGTCGGGAATCTCGTAGACCTTGAGCCAGTAGACGCGGCCCTTGTTGGTGAAGCAGAGCAGGTAGGCGTGGGTGGAGTCGACGATGAGCTGCTGGACGAAGTCTTCTTCGCGCGTGCGCATGCCGAGACGGCCGGTGCCGCCGCGACGCTGCTGGCGGTAAGTGGAGATGGGGGTGCGCTTGAGATAGCCGGAATGTGAAACAGTCACGGCTACTTGTTCGTCGGCGATGAGGTCTTCAAGCTGGAGCTCGGCGGTTTCGTCGATGATCTGAGTGCGGCGCTCGTCGCCGTAATCCTTGCGGACGGCTTCGAGTTCTTTGACGATGACGGCGCGGAGCTTTTTCTCCGAGGCGAGGATGGATTCGTACTCGGCGATGTTGTCGCGGACTTCGCGCAGCTCGTTCTGCAGCTCGTCGATGGAGAGCTGGGTGAGGCGATAGAGCTGGAGTTCGAGGATGGCGTCGATCTGGCGGTAGCTGAGGGTGAGGGTGGCGTTGATCAGGGTAGCGGCATCGATGGCGTACTTGTTTGGATCGAGTTTGACGCCGGCGAGCGCCTGGTCGCGGACCGTGATTCTGCGGTTGGAGAAGAACTGGAAGAGGTTTTCGCGGGCATCGGCGCGGGAGGACGATCCGCGAATGATTTTGATGACGTTGTCGAGGTGGTCGAGCGCGATCTGATAGCCGAGCAGGATGTGCTCGCGTTCGCGCGCCTTGCGGAGGAGGAAGGCGGTGCGGCGGCGGACGACGTCCTGGCGGTGCTCAATGAAGATGCGGATGGCGTCGTGCAGGGGCAGTTCGCGGGGCTGGCCGTTGATGACGGCCAGGAAGATCATCGAGAAGCTCTCCTGCATCTGGGTGTGCTTGTAGAGCTGGTTGAGGACGATCTGGGCTTCGGCTCCGCGCTTGAGCTCGATGACGATGCGCATGCCGTCGCGATCACTCTCGTCGCGCACGTCGCTGATGTCGTCGATGACTTTTTCGTTGACGAGCTCGGCGATGCGTTTGATGAGGACGTTTTTGTTGACCTGGTAGGGAATCTCGCTGACGATGATGGACTGGCGACCCTGGCTCATGTTCTCGGTGGCGCACTTGGCGCGCACGAGGAAGCGGCCGCGGCCGGTTTTGTAGGCCTGGGCGATGCCGCTCTTGCCGTAGATGAATCCGCCGGTGGGGAAGTCGGGACCCTGGACGCTGCGCAACACCATAGCGAGCGCGGTCTCAGGGTTGGCCGCCTCACGCGGATTGTTGACCATTTCGATGGCGGCGTTGATGACTTCAGTGAGGTTGTGCGGCGGGATGTTGGTGGCCATGCCGACCGCGATGCCGTTGGAGCCGTTGACGATGAGGTTGGGAATGCGGGTGGGCAGGACGTAGGGCTCGAAGGTGGACTCGTCGTAGTTGGGGACGAAGTCCACGGTTTCCATTTCGATGTCGGCGAGCAACTCGGCGCTGATCTTCTCGAGGCGGCACTCGGTGTATCGCATGGCGGCAGGCGGATCGCCGTCGACGGAGCCGAAATTTCCCTGGCCGTCGACCAGGGGATAACGCATGCTGAAGGGCTGCGCCATGCGCACCAGCGCGTCGTAGATGGCGGAATCGCCGTGCGGGTGGTAAACGCCCATGGCCTGGCCGACGACCTTCGCGCACTTGGTGTACTTCTTGTTCGACTGCAGGCCCATCTCGTGCATGGTGTAAAGAATGCGGCGATGGACAGGCTTGAGGCCGTCGCGAGCATCGGGAAGGGCGCGCCCGATGATGACGGACATGGAGTAGTCGAGATACGAGCGGCGCATCTCGTCTTCAATATTGATGGGGACGAGATTCGCGGCGCCTGGGCCGGTGGGACCGCCGGGACCATTCGCGCCGTTGCCGTCTGCGCCGGGAAGGGGAAGCTGGGGGTTCTGATCGTCTGCCATAATTTTTTGAGGGCCGGGGGTTGCGCCAGGAGGGTTCGGTTGCGTGGCGCTACCGAGGACTTATCTTTATGATACGGGAAGAGTTAGGTGGGGGCAAGGCGGGGTTAAGGCTTTGGATTCAGGGGGTTGCGGGGGGGTGGTTTTGAGGTCGGGAAACTGAGGAAAAAATGGCCGGTATTTGGGCCTGGAATCAGCGCATTTCAGCGCCGATGGCGAGGTCCTCAAACTGTTCGATGACGACCTCTTCGCCGCCGGGGAAGACGGCTCGGACCTGGAGTTCGGCACCCATGGCTTTGAGATAGCTGCGCAGGGTGGAGAGGTACATGTCGGCGCGCTTCTCGAGTTTGGAAACGGCTGCCTGGTTGACGCCGAGGGTCTCGGCGAGGCTGGTCTGGGTGAGGTTGCGGGCTTCGCGGAGCTGATACAGCTTCATGATCCGCGCGGCATCCTCCACTTTGCGGCGAATTTTGGCTTCTACTTCTGGGGGAAAGGTTCCTCGAATGTCCCTCCACTTGTGCGTCATCGGTGCGCTTCTCCTATTTCCATCAGGTAGCGTGCGTAAATGTCGTCCGCCTTGCGCATCGCTTCCTCATACCAGCGGTAATGTCCGGACTTATCTCCGCCCAGAATCAAATATGCATTTCTGCGCGGATCGAAGATGAACAGGATGCGGTAAGGTCTTCCACGATGCTGGATCCGCAACTCCTTCATATTGGGAAATCGAGAGCCCTTCAGCGTGTCGGCAAAGGGCCTGCCGAGCTCGGGCCCATACGCCTCGATCCGATCCACCCCTGCGGCAATAGCGTGGCGCAAATCGAGCTCCAGGCTCTGATACCAGTCACGAAACTCGTCGCTGACCTCGACTTCCCATGCCATGGATATTATTCCCTATAAGGAATATTCCGTCAATGGAATAAACGTATACGGGACCGGGCGGGCTGTCGAGATTACCGGCGATATAGTGGTCCAAGGTCGACTATGCCTATTTCCACAGCAGCCGTGCCGTTGACCGGGCCACCGGCGACGCTGATTTACAACGACTGGTACCCCGCGATGCGCAGCGAAGCGCTCGAGGGGAAGCGCATGTCGACGGCCATGCTGATGGGGATTCCGCTGGTGCTGGGGCGGCGCGAGGATGGGCAGCTGTTTGCGATGCGCGATCTTTGCCCGCATCGCGGCATTCCACTTTCGTGCGGATGGTTCGACGGCAAGGCGCTGACGTGCAAGTACCACGGCTGGGTGTTTGAACCGGTGAGCGGGAAGTGCATGGAGATTCCGTCGCTGGCGAAGGACGATCCTTTTCCGCGCAACCTGCATGGCATGGCGTATCCGTGCGAAGAGCGCGATGGGTATGCGTGGGTGTATGTGCCGGAAGCGGGTCGAGGACGGGTGAAAGCGGAGGATGCGGCGTTGTCGCCGGTGCCGGAAACGCCGAAGTTTGGAGCGCGGTATCGCAGCGCGCATCTGACCGCCGATCTGCCGTGCAATGTGGATCACGGGATCATCGGGCTGATGGATCCGGCGCACGGACCGTTTGTGCACCAGGCATGGTGGTGGCGGAAGCAGGCCAGCATTCACGAGAAGGAAAAGAAGTTCGAGCCGATTCCGCAGGGGTTTCGCATGGCGACGCATGCGCCTTCGGCGAACAGCGCGCCGTATAAGCTGCTGGGCGTTTATGGGGAACCGATTACGACGACCATCGATTTTGTGCTGCCGAACCGGAGGTACGAGACGATTCGGTGCGGGGACAAGTGGTTTTCAAGCCTGACCACGGTGACGCCGACCACTGCGAGCGCGTGCCGGATCGACGTGGTTGGCGCGTGGAACGTGCTGTATCACTTGCCGTTCATGACGTCGATCCTGCGGTTTTTCGGGAACATGTTTGTGCGCCAGGATCAGGTGACGATGATCCAGCAGGCAGAGGGATTGAAGTACGATCCGGCGCTGATGCTGATTGACGATGCTGATAAGCCGGCGAAGTGGTACTTCGCGCTGAAGCAGGCGCGGCTGGATGCGGAGCGGACCGGGCAGCCGATGAAGCATCCGATGGAGGGGCCGGTGGTCTTAAGGTGGAGAAGCTGAAGAGCAGCCTGTAGCCGGTAGCCTGTAGCCGGTAGCGAAATGCGGCTAGCGAAAACCGAGCCAGGGACGAGCGAAAGCTGAAGAGCAGCTAAAGACCGGTTAGCTAAAAAGCGGTCAGCAAGAAAGCGGTTTGCGAAAGGCGAGCGAAAAGCGCTTAGCGGAAGGCGAGCT
This sequence comes from Acidobacteriaceae bacterium, assembly GCA_049696575.1. Taxonomy (GTDB): domain Bacteria; phylum Acidobacteriota; class Terriglobia; order Terriglobales; family Acidobacteriaceae; genus Palsa-343. The sequence goes on from JBAVUB010000255.1 coordinate 4,861, forward strand.
AGAAGCGAGCGAAAGACGAGCCGAAAAGACAGTTAGCGAAAAGCGGTCAGCGTAATACGTTCAGCGGGCGGCAAATGGAACGGACTTCAGGACGTGCTCGCTGAGATCCTGGTGAGGGATTGGGGTTCGGGCGTTGTTCTGGCGCTTTCTTCGGCTAGCTGCCCGGATTCGTGGTGCGCGCCGTTTCCGTTGGCTTCTTCGGCGACGATGGATTCGACTTCGATGTGCAGCTGCGATCCGAGTTCGTTCATCTTCTCCAGCCACTCAGCGGACGGAGGGTTGTCGCGGTGAGCGCGGAAGGTGTCGTACCAGAGGTTCTGCGCCTGCCACAGGTTCACATCAAAAGGCAGTTCGGTGAGGGTGCGAGCCGCCAGCAGCGCGTCTTCCACGCAATGGAGATCCTCGGGATGCTCGTGCAGGGAGAGCATGACACGCTTCATCTTCTGGTCGACGATGTAGCTGAGTAGTTGCTTGTTGAGCGGCACCTGATCGGACTTGGCTAATCCGAGCCAGGAGCGCGCCTGGATGGCATCGATGGGATCGGCTTCGAGAGCGCGGCGCATTCCGGCGTTGATGGCGAACGTGGCGGCGACGGTGAGGGCTTCAGGCCTGGGCAGCTTGCTCTGGCTGAGGAAGTGCAGGAGCGACGCCTGGTTCTCGTAGATCGCAGAGAGGCTGGATTCGACTTCGGCCAGGGTGCTGGAGAGAAGAATCTCGAGGATGCGCTTCTGCTCGTCGCGGAAGAGCGAACGGAGCGAGTAGGTCTGAGCGCCGAAATGGCGGTCGAAGCAGCGGACGACTTCGGGGAAGTCGGCGAGGTTGACGGCGGCCTGGGCTTCGGCGACGAACTGGTCGTATTCGGCGGACTGCGTGGGATCGAAGCGCTTGACCACGGCGGTGATGTTCTGGTCGCCGAAGTGGAGAACGCCGAAGGCCACGGTTTCAGCGGCTTCGGTGATCTTTGAGCAGATCAGCGCCTGACCGGTGACGAGTCGGACGCGGCCGGACATGACCGAGTCCGAGGCGAGGCGGCGCACGGAGTAACAGAAAATGTCGGCCTCGTCGGGATAGCTGGTGAAGATGGAACTGATGGCGTAATGGGCGGCGACCTGTTCGAGGCCGACCTGCATGTTGCGGATGTAGCGGTTGTAGACGGCGGCGCCGTCCTGCTGCTCAGGGACGTTGCTTTTCGCAGTGGCGAGTTTGTCGACAAATTTCTTTTCCAGCGCAGCGCCGCGCTTGCCGAAGAGCTCGGCGGCGAGCTGCAGGACGCGGCCTGCATAGGCGATGACCTGCACGGTTTCGATGCCGGAAATGTCGTCGAAGAACCAGCCGCAGCTGGTGTACATGAGCATGGCGTGGCGTTCGAGCTCCATGAGCATGAGGGCGCGAACGCGCTCTTCTTCATTCAGCTCGTACTGAGAGTGCGCGCGAAAGAAGGCTTCGCGGGAAGCGCGGGAGCGATCGAGGACGACGCCGATGTAGTCGTTGCGGGCGGCGTCAGGGTCTTTGAAGAGACGAATGGCGGCTTCGTGCCAGAGGGGCGCAACCGCATCGCGCAGAGCGTCGAGCGCTTCGCGGAGCGGCGTGCGCCACTTCTGATTCCAGCCGGGGCGACCGCTGGAGCAGCCGCAGTCGGAGCGCCAGCGCTCGATGCCATGGACGCAGCTCCACGAAGTATCTTCGACAATCTGGGCTTCGAAGCGTGGAGGATTCTGCTCAAGGAACTCGCCGTAGTTGGTGAGGTGAGGAGCGTCAGGCGAAGAGTCGTGATTATGGTTGTGATCTTCGAGCGAGTGCAGCACCCAGGCGAGCGCCATTTCACCATAGCGGTGGTGATGGCCGTAGCTTTCGCCGTCGGTGGCGACGTGAACGATTTGAGCGTCGGGGCTGTCAGGTTTGAATCCGCTGAGCAGGCGCTGGGCAAAACCTTCGCCGCTGTTCAGCAGGCCTTCGAAGGCGATGGCGCGCGAGCGTGGTCCATCGTAAAAGAAGACGGCGATGGAGCGGCCTTCCTCCAGGCGGACGACGTAAGAACGCGTGGTATCGACGGAGGCATTGGGGGTTTCGGTCCAGGGCGGTTCGGCAGGCGGTTTCTGATCTTTGGCGGAAGCGGTGGCTTTCACGACCGGCGCCGGTGCTGGTGCGGCAAGCGAGCGGATGCGGGCACACTGGTGCGGAGCGAGAAGGACGAAGCGGATTCCGTTTTGCGCGAGAAGATCGAGAGTCTCGGAGTCGACGGCGGTTTCGGGCAGCCACATGCCTTCGGGCGAGCGCTGGAAACGGCTGCGGAAGTCGGCAATGCCCCAGCGAATTTGGGTGATGCGGTCGCGGGTGGTCGCGAGCGGCATGATCATGTGGTTGTAGGCCTGGGCCATGGCCGAACCGTGACCGGAGAAGCGCTTCTGGCTGCGCTGGTCGGCGTGGACGATGGCATCGTGAACGCGCGGAGCATTTTGCTGGAGCCAGGAAAGCAGGGTCGGCCCGAAGTTGAAGCTCATGCGGGCGTAATTATTCAGGATGCGGATGATCTGATTCTGCTGGTTGACAATGCGGGCAGCGCCGTTGGGCGCGTAGCACTCCGCGGTAATGCGGTCATTCCAGTCGTGCCAGGGCGCGGCGGATTCCTGGGCCTCGACCGTTTCCAGCCAGGGGTTTTCGCGCGGCGGCTGGTAGAAGTGGCCGTGGATACAGATGGTTTTGTCGGGGCTGCTCATGGGTTTTTGGGTCGATCCATCTTAAAGTACGTGCGGCTGCGAATCCGCGAGCTCAACCTATTCTCATCGGCAGATGCCGCTTATGCGACAATAGGATGTGTGCGGATCGAAGCCCGTTTCGGGCACGTTCCGGGAGAATTCCGTTATGTTTGACAATCTCTTAAAACCCGAGCACCTGATCATTATCCTGGTGATCGCTTTGCTGATCTTTGGTCCCAGCAAGTTGCCGGGCCTGGGAAAAGGACTGGGCGAAGCCTTCCGCGGATTTAAGGAAGGGATCAAGGGCTCGCCGGATAACCCGGATGCCGCCAAGCAGCAGGAAAATACGGCCGCGAAATCGGAAAACGCAACGACTCAGGTGAAATAGAGCGCCAGGCGCATCGCAGTGGTCAGGGTAGAAGCCGCATCCTCGGATGCGGCTTTTGTGTGTTGGATGCCAATTTACTTGTGGACGCGCGCTGCGTCGGCATCGGCGTTGAAAGCGTCCTGCGGCAGGGTGACGTTGTACGAGGCTTTGAAGATGAAGCGCTGGCCGGTCATGTCACCGTTATGGAGACGGGTGATGGTGAAGGGCGTCTGGATGCCATCGATGTTGTGGTAGTCGTCGTACTCCTCGGTTTCTTCATTCTTGTCTTTGTAGAGCGGGTCGCGCCAGTAGTAGGTGCGACGCAGCGGCAGGTGGCTCATGGCGTCGATCTGGATGGTGATGGAGTCATTGTCGGCGTTGAGCAGCGTGACCTGCTGAGCGAGATGGCGCTCGGCCAGCGATTGGCCTTCGTACATCAGCACGGTGGTTGGGTTCTTCATCCAGACGCTGACGGCGGTCTCGATGGAGTGATCGTGGCGACGGATGGCTTCGGCGCACTGATCTTTCGGAATGGGCAGCTTGCCGCGAAAGGTGATCTCCCAGCAGTTCTTGCCTTCGAAGATCTGCGTCCAGTTGTGCTTGTCGGTCTTGCCTTCGCTGAGGTCGATACGCTCGGCGTCCGGCGTGCGCCAGTCCCAGTAGCGGACGGTGGCTCCCGTGGGTTTTCCCTGGTAGAAGCCGGCGATGCGGCCTTCGACGTAGCTGTTCTGGGCGTTGAGCCACTGGTTGCCGCCGAGCGCCTGGACCATGGCGTCGAGAGCGGCGCGCGCCTTTTTGCTGCTGGTGTCCTCTTCGGGTGAAGTGGGAGCGGCGATGGTGGAGTTGGGCGGCGGCGCGTCGGCCTGAGCGCGAAGAGCGAGAGTCGAGCCGAACAGAAGCAGGGCCGCAAGGATCGAAAACGGGGACTTTCTCATTTGTAAGGCGATCTTAGCCGACGAGGACGGCTCCTCCATTTACATTGACGATCTCTCCGGTCATAAAGCCAGCAAGGGG
>JBAVUB010000256.1:0-6044 GCA_049696575.1 Acidobacteriaceae bacterium
ACTAAGTCGAGGGCGATGGGGGCGGCGAGGATGGAGTCGCGGCAGAGGAAGTCGACTTTGATCTGCATCGGGTAGCCGAGCCAGCCGAAGATGTCGATGTTGTCCCAGCCTTCTTTGTTGTCGCCGCGGGGCGGGTAATAGTTGATACGGACCTTGTGGTAGATGTTGCCGTAGAGGTCGGGGTACTTATCGGGCTGGAGGATATAGTCCAGCACGCCGAGCTTCGATTCTTCCTTGGTCTTGAAAGACTCGGGGTCGTCGAGGACTTCGCCGTCGCGGTTGCCGAGGATGTTGGTGGAGTACCAGCCGGCGACTCCCAGCATGCGGGCCTTGAAGGCGGGCGCGAGGGCGGTCTTGAGGAGGGTCTGGCCGGTTTTGAAGTCCTTGCCGCAGATGGGCGCGCCGTTCTGGCGGGAGAGCTCGATCATGCAGGGCAGGTCGACGGTGAGGTTGGGCGCGCCGTTGGCGAAGGGGACGCCTTCTTTGAGCGCGGCGTAGGCGTAGATCTGCGAGGGGGCGATGGCGGGGTCGTTGTCGACGAGGGCTTTCTCGAAGGACTCGACGCTGGCGTGGCAGGGGGCGGGCTCGAGGAAGATTTCAGTCGAGCCGCACCAGATGACGACGACGCGATCGACCTGGGACTTGAATTTCTGGATATCGGAGCGGAGCTGCTGGGCGAGGTCGCACTTGCTTTTGCCGGTCTTGACGTTGGTGCCGCTGAGGCGCTTGACGTAGTACTGGTCGAAGACGGCGGGCATGGGTTTGATGGCCTGAAGAAACGGCTTGATGCTGGCGAGGTGGTCCTTGTCGAGGACGGCGGCGTGGCTGGCGGCTTCGAACATGTTTTCGGGAAAGATGTCCCAGCCGGTGAAGACCACGTCGTTGAGGTCGGCGAGGGGGACGAATTCCTTGATGAGGGGGGTGCGGTTGTCGGTGCGCTTCCCGAGACGGATGGTGCCCATTTGGGTGACGGAGCCGATGGGCTTGGCGAGTCCCTTGCGGACGGCTTCCACGCCGGCGATGAGGGTAGTGGCGACGGCGCCCATGCCGACGGTCATGACTCCGAGCTTGCCTTTGGCCGGCTGAATTGCCGGTGTTTTGGAAGATGCCATTTTGAGTACAGCCTTTCAGGAGGAGAAAAATGTAGAAAGTCCAAACAGACAGTCTCTCGCCAGAGTAACGAATTGGCAAATTGCGAACGGTTAAACGGAGGTTTGGGCGGGGTGAATGGGGCGAGACGGAAGCGGAAAACAAACGCGAGGCGCCCTTTGACTCGCTCGGCTCGCGCGGGACCAGGCTCCGGGCACCGGGGGGTACCCCCAGGGGTAGGGCAAGTCGCGCATTCTGCAGGGTCGATCGGGTACCGTACCTGGGGTATTACCCTCCAGCAGCCTGCAGCCTGCAGCCGGGAGCCTGGAGCCGGGAGCTGGGAGCCATGGTTGGTCGTCTCAAAGAGCGAGTGGTGCGCACGGCCTGGGCCTTGCGGCAAAAAGAAAAGCTCTGTTCGCGTCCGGCGGAAACCGGACGGACAGAGCTTTCCTAGTCTCTTTACGTTAGGAGTGTTCGCGGGGCAGGGGCAAGCAAATTCAAACGGGCGCGCGGTACGAAGGTCATGAGGCGGGCAAGCCGAGGTGGCGTGGGTGAAAGGACGGATTGGCGACCATCCGTCGGAACCGTCAACGACCGACATTTTCGCGGCAGGCCAGGCGTTCTCGTCAGGCACAGCCGGAAACATGGCGCCGTATTCGCCGTATTCAATGACGACACGCGCAAAAAAACTCGTAGCCGACTATAGAAAGCTCGTCGCTACTTTGTAAAAATGTCGTGCTGTTCGTCGTAACTCTGTTCCTCTTTTCCAGCTCGCTCCGCGGCTTCGTCGGCCATGGAATCCAGCTCCTTCTCCTCGGCACTTCTGGGGTCGCTGGGGCCTTGGTTTTGTTTCGATAGATCTGGATTACTGGGTTGCCTGGACATCGTAGTCGCTCCTTCCGAAGGTCTGAGCCCGAATCTCCGAAGGTGTGAGTGAGAATCTCCGAAGGGTCTGAGCCATAATCGTAATGGAGGGTGATTGTTCACCTGAGGTTGCACGGCTCCGAACGGGACAATGATTCACTTTGATAAATTATTCTCGATGCGACGCCAGGGAAGCTATCGTTACCCGGCAACCGCTTCCGCCAGATAGACGCCGAACCAGTTCTTGGCGTCGGTCCAGGCGCGCTCGACCGCAAATCCGGAGCGGGTGACGAGGTTTGCGACCGAGTCCGGCGTGAATTTGTAACTGTTTTCGGTATGTATGCTTTCCCCGCGGCGGAAGGTGACCGTGAGGTCCAGAGCGGGGATCAAAATTTCCTGCTGGATCAGGCTTTCGAGGTGCATTTCGATGCGCGATTCGCGATCGTTCCAGCAGGCGCGGTGCCGGAAGAGACGCGGGCGGAACGTCGCGCCGAGCTCGCGGCGGATGCGGGTGAGGATGTTGCGATTGAATTCCGCCGTCACGCCTGCCATGTCGTTGTAGGCGGGCAGCAGCGTATTCCGATTCTTGATGTGATCCACGCCCAGCAGCAGCAGATCGCCAGGCGGTAGCTGGGTGCGCAGGCGGCGCAGCAGGGCAGCAGCCTCCGCCGGCTCGAAGTTGCCGATGCTCGATCCGATGTACAGCACCAGGCGGCGTCCGCCAGGGGTGGGAATCTCGTCGAGCTCGGTGGTGTAGTCGGCGACGATGGGACGGACCACGACCTGGGGCATCTCTTCACCGATGCGGGTCCGCCCTGCTTCGAGCGCGGAAACGGAAATATCGATGGGGTAGTAGCTCACGCGCTCCTGACGCCGAACCGCCGCTGCCAGCAGAAGGCCGGTCTTGGCCGCTGTGCCGGCGCCGAGCTCGATGATCGCCAGCTTGCCGTCGCCTGACGCGGCGGCAAGAATTTCATCGCCATATTCGGCGAAGATGGCGTGCTCGGTGCGCGTGAGGTAATACTCCGGCAGCGCGGTGATGGCCTCGAACAACTCCGACCCGCGCTGGTCGTAAAAGAGCCAGGGCGCCAGACGTTTGGGGAATGCGGTGAGCCCGCGATAGACTTCCGCGCCGACGGGCGTCGAAGCCGCCTCAGGCAGACAAGGAACAGATGAAAGAGCGTGCATGGGAAACTGCGCCTCCGCGATCAGTGGTCGGCCAGTCGAACGCTGGAGAACTGCCAGCGGGTCGCGGGCGCGAAAAAGTTGCGATAGGGTGCCCGGATGTGAGAAGCCGGCGTCGCCACCGAACCCCCACGGAGCACCATCTGGTTGCACATGAACTTGCCGTTGTACTCGCCGAGGGCGCCGGGGAGGGGATGGAAGCCCGGATAAGGAAGATAAGCGCTGACGGTCCACTCCCAGACGTCGCCGTAAAGCTGTACAGGTTGCTCAGATGCAGGCGGCGCGGCTTGCGGATGAAAGGTTTCGCCCTCGAGCAGATTGCCGGTCACAGGAACGGCTGCGGCGGCGACTTCCCACTCCGCTTCGGTGGGCAGACACTTGCCCGCCCAGCGCGCATACGCGTCGGCCTCGAAGTAGCTGATGTGGCAGACCGGCGTGGCGAGCAGGTCGTCGAGGTCGACGAGACCGCCCAGCGTGAAAACTTCCCAGGTTCCGTTGTCGCGGGGCCTCCAGTAGAGCGGCGCCTGCCAGCGCTCGGCCTCGACCGTCGACCAGCCCTCGGAGAGCCACAGCTCCGATCGCGAGTACCCGCCGTCCTCGATAAAGCGCAGATACTCAGCGCAGGTGATCGGGCGCGATGCGAGGCGAAAGGGATCGAGGTAGACCTTGTGGCGCGGGGTTTCGTTGTCGAAGCAGAATTCTTTGCCTTTGTAGCCGATCTCGGCGATGCCGCCGGGATAGTCGAGCCACTTTATCGGTGAAGCTTCCTGGGATTCGCGGCTCGCCCTTGGCAGGTAGAGCGGATGGAGCGGATCGGTCCAGAAGGCGTTCTTGATGTCGGTGATGAGCAGTTCCTGGTGCTGCTGCTCGTGGTTCAGGCCGAGCACGATGCGTTCGCGCGCCGCTTCGGGGACATTGCCGGCAGGGAAGTCTTCCATCGCCGCGTCCACATGATGCCGGTAGGCGAGAATCTCTTCCGCCGTGGGCCGCGAGAACGAGGCGCGCAGCTTCTTCTCCGGCTGCGCCGACACGGAGTTGTAGTAGCTGTTGAAGAGCCAGAGGAAATCCGGATGGAAGGGCCGGTAGGCAGGGCGAAATTCGCGCAGGATAAACGTTTCAAAAAACCACGTCGTGTGGGCCAGATGCCATTTCGCGGGACTGGCCTCCGGGCACGACTGCACCATCATGTCTTCAGGCGTGAGCGGCGCGCAGAGGGCAAGGCTCTGGCTCCGCACGCGACAAAATTCCTCTGTGAGTAGTGTTGGCGTAACCACGCTCATAGGCTCGTCCTTGGGTGAGGTCCTTCCCAGCAGAAGAGAGTGACCCGGGGGCTGGGGATGCCCGTCAGAGTACCACTCCCTGGATGTCCCCGCACGGGGATAGACACAGGGATGCGAAAAGTTTCACCGGCGGTTCATTTTTCAGTGGGATTTCATCACTTTCCTTCGCGACTTTTCCGCGACATCGGGCCCGCTTTGTGTCGTCGGAGACGCCCCCGTCGCTCGATGGTGCGCGTCTTTCCGGCCCGGGGAGCGTCTATATCGTTCATAATCAGAACGGCGTCCGTGCCGTCTCTAAAGGGTTCGAGTTATGAGAATTTTCCGGTCCCGTCTTGCAGGATTTGCGCTCTGCGCCTCCCTCGCCGCACTTTCCGCAACTCCTTTTCTTTTCGCTCAGGATCAGCAAACCCCGCAGCGCGGCGGGCGTGGCATGGGCGGTGGCGGCGGCATGTTCATGATGGGCGGGAACAGCGCTCACGGATCCGTGACTGCGATTGCCGGCAACGAGATCACCATCAAGGACGAGCAGGGCCAGGTCTACAAGGTTGAAACCGGACCGAACACCCATTTCCGCAAGGAGCGGGAAGAGGTGAAGGTTTCCGATATTCACGTGGGCGACATGATCATCGCGGGCGGCAATCTTGACGATCAGGCGAAGACCATCGGCGCGATGTTCGTCATGGTGCTGACCCCGGACCAGGCTGCGCAGATGGAGAAGATGCGCGCCGAGTTCGGCAAGACCTGGACGGCAGGGAAGATTACGGCGATCAAGGATCTGACCGTGACCATCGAACGCCCGGACAAAGTCAGCCAGACCATCGCCGTGGATGAGAACACCACGTTTCACAAGGGAGCGCGCGGGAACGCGACTGATATTACGTTTCCGGATGTCAAGGTCGGCGACATGGTCAACGCGCGCGGCGCTTTGCAGGGCGGCAATTTCCTCGCGACCAACCTGACGGTGATGGAGCCGCGCGAGGGCGGTGGTCAGGGCCGCTTTGGCAATGGACCGCGGGGCGGACAAGGTGGTCCGGGTTCGCAGCCGCCACCGGCGGGAACCGCGGCTCCACAGCCCCCGAGCAACCAGAATTAGACCGCGATGACGCTACCGATGCGCGTGCACGCTCTTTTTGTCTCCCTGGTCTTAACGGTGTCGCTCGCGTCGGCGCAGACGGCTCCCGCGGTTCCGACCACGCAGCAGGCGCCAGCTCCGGCTCCCACAACGTCTCCTGCTCCTGATGCGCAGTCGACGCCCGCTGCTCCTGCAGCCGCTGTTCCCGCTCAAGCCGGCGGCACCATTCACGGCACCGTGAAGGATGGCAACATTCCGCTGCCTGGCGTCAGCGTGACCGCGAGCAATTCGCTCACCGGCAAAAGATACAGCACGACCACCGACATCACCGGGAGCTATTCGTTAGTGATTCCGCAGAATGGCCGCTACGTGCTGAAGACAGAGCTCTCGGCCTTTGCTCCAGTCACCAAAGAAGCGCTCCTCAACGCCACGGCGCGCGATCAGGGGGTGGACTTCTCCATCCTGCTGGCTTCGCGCGCCGCGGAGCAGGAGCAGCAGACCAGCCTGGCCACTGCGGCGCGGCAGTTTGCGGGGGCTGGCGCGCAGAGCCTCAA
>JBAVUB010000257.1:0-8339 GCA_049696575.1 Acidobacteriaceae bacterium
CTCGCCACCCGCGACGGCTTCCCCGTCCTCGTCGAGCAGGGTCACATCATGGCCGCCACCTTCCACCCCGAGCTCTCCCCCGACCGCCGCGTCCACCAGCGCTTCGTCGAGTTGGTCCGCTCGTCGAAATCGCAGACCGCGCGTTAAGCTGAAAGTCTCCCCGCGAACCGCTTTTCGCTAAACGTCTTTCGCTAAACGCCCTTTGCTAAAAGTTCCTCGCTAACCGCTTCATCGCTACGCATGAACTTCCTCCCACCCAACGGCGCGCTCCACGGCTCGGCCCTCGACCAACTCCTGCGCTGGAATCTCGACATCGTCTTCTGGCTCTTCGTCGCCGCGCAGATCCTCATCGTGCTCGCCCTGATCACGCGCCTCCGCGCCCGCCCCGCACAACCGGAGGACGCCCATCCGCGCCGCACCTACCTTCTCGTCCACATCATCCCGGTGCTCGCCATCACCGCCCTCTACCTCTGGATGCTCGTCAGCAGCCACCGCCTCTGGGCCGCCAGCCGCGAACAAAACCCCGCCGCCCACCCCATCAAAGTCGAAGTCACCGGCGTCCAGTTCGACTGGTACTTCCGCTATCCCGGCGCCGACCACGTCTACGGCGCGACTCGCCCCACCCTCGTCAGCGCGCCCACCGGCAATCCCCTCGGCCTCGATCCCGCCGACCCGCACTCCGCCGACGACATCGTCTCCTCCATCCTCATCCTTCCCGCAGGCCAGCCCGTCGATCTCCGCCTCCGATCGCTGGACGTCATCCACGGCTTCTTCATCCCTGGCATGCGCCTCAAGCAGGACGCGATCCCCGGAATGCTCGGTCATCTCCAGTTCACCCCCGCCACGCCCGGCGACTACCCCATCCTCTGCAGCCAGGTCTGCGGACTCGGCCACTACCGCATGCAGGCCCGTCTCCGCATCGTGCCCCAGACCCAATACGACACGTGGCTCGCCGCCCGCGAACGGGCTCGCGCGCGATGAAACGCATCTTCACCACCGAACCCCGCGCCCTCGCGCGCCTCTACTTCCTCCTCGCCCTCGTCGCTGTCGTCACCGGCACGCTGCTCTCGCTCCTGATGCGCATCCACCGCACCTGGCCCGACCTCGCGCTGCCCCTTCACGGCGTCATCAAGCCCGAAGACTACCTCGCCCTCGTCACCATGCACGGCACGCTGATGGTTTTCTTCGTCCTCACCGTCGTGCCCCAAAGCGCCTTCCCCAATCTCGTTCTCCCGGCACAAATCGGCTCAACGCGCATGGCCCTCCCGCGTCTCAACGCCGTTGCTTTCTGGATCACCACTGTTTCCCTCATCACCCTCCTCGCCGCCTTCTTCGTCCCCGAAGGCGCGCCCATCGCCGGCTGGACCAGCTATCCGCCCTTCAGCGCCATCGCCGCCACCGGTCCGGGCCAGGCCACCGGCATGGACCTCTGGCTCATCGCCATCACCCTCTTCTGTCTCGCTGCCGTGCTCTCCTCCGTCAGTTTCCTCGCGACCACCCTCGTCCGCCGCTGTCCTGGCATGACCTTCAACCGCCTGCCCCTCACCGTCTGGTCCTGGCTCGTCAGCTCCTCGCTCACCATCATCGCCTTCAGCGCGCTCTTCCTCGCCGCGTCGATGCTCCTCGCCGATCGCCACTGCGGAACCAGCTTCTTTTTCCCTCCCGGCCTCGTCGTCAACGGCATCCCGCAACGCGATGGCTCCGGCTCCCCCATGCTGTGGCTCCATCTCTTCTGGTTCTTCGGCCACCCCGAGGTCTACATCGCCATCCTTCCCGGCATGGGACTCGCCTCGTCGCTCCTCGCCAACTTCACTCGACGCCCCGTCCCCGCCTACAAATTCATGGTCGTCGCCACGCTCCTCATCGGATTCCTCGGCCTCGGCGTCTGGGGCCACCACATGTTCGTCTCCGGCATGAACCCCTACGCCGGAACCGCCTTCGGACTCACCACCATCGCCATCGCCGTCCCCAGCTCTGCTGAAGTCCTCACCTGGCTCGTCATGCTTTTCCGCGGACGCATCCAGCTCGCGACCCCCATGCTTTTCACCCTCGGCTTCCTCTCCTTCTTCATTGCCGGCGGACTCACCGGCCCCATCCTCGCCCAGCCCGCCCTCGACGCCTACCTCCACAACACCTTCTTCGTTGTCGCCCACTTCCATCTCGTCATGGCCATGGCCGGAGTCTTCTCTGTCTTTGCCGGCATCTACTATTGGTATCCGCTGCTCACCGGCCGCCGCATGAACGAGCTGCTCGGCCATATTCATTTCTGGATTTCCATCATCGCCGCCTATGGCACCTTTTTCCCCATGCACCTGGCCGGACTCGCCGGCGAACCCCGCCATTATTCCCAGCTCACAGGAACCGTCACCTCCTTCTCGAATCTCATCCCCGTCGAGCGCGGCATCACCTGGTCCGCATTCCTCCTCGCCGCCGCGCAGCTCATTTTTCTTTTCAATGTTTTCCGCAGCATCCGCCGCGGCGCCCCTGCCGGCCCCAATCCCTGGCGCGCCACCACCCTCGAGTGGTCCCCCATCGCGCCTGCCACCGTCAGCGCCGGTCCCTACGTTTACGGCCCTGCAACCGCGCCGAACGACGATTTCCACCCCCAGTGGCAACCCGAAAAACCTTTTTAGTCACAACTCCCGTCAAAGAGAGTGTTCTTCCTCAGCCAAACCGGAGTAAGCTTTTAGAACTCAGCTCGGAGCCCCGATGCCCGCCACCTTCACCCGCCATCCGGTCGAAACCGAACGCAAAGACCCTGGGTTCGGGGGCAAGCCGCCCGTCGATCGCCGGCCCACCGGCGGTGGCGGAGGCGACGAAAACTGGGATTCCCACCACTCCCGCCGTCACGGCCCGCGCGAACAGCTCATCCGCTATCGCATGGCCGTGCTCTCCGGCCTCGCCGGCGACTTCGTCTTCTTCGCCGTCCTCGTCAGCGCCTTCTTCGTCCGCCAAAGCTCCGTCCACATCGACGGCGCTGACAACGTCATCTCCGACTGGCATTTTCTCGCCGCGCCCCCCATCCTCTGGATCAACACCGCCATCCTCCTCGTCTCCGCCCTAACCATGGAAGTCGCCCGCCGCCATCTCTTCCGCGAAATCGACATCATGGAAGAGTGGCTCGGCCTCGGCCGCCCCGCCGTCCGCCGTGCAGCCCCCTGGCTCATCGCCACCATCGTCCTCGGCAGCCTCTTCCTCGTTGGTCAGTGGATCGCCTGGCAGCAACTCGCCCAGCAGGGCTTCTTCTTCTCCTCCAATCCCAACAGCCACTTCTTCTATCTCGTCACCGGAACCCACGGCGTCCACCTCCTGCTCGGCATTGGCGCCCTCATCTTCGCCCTCGTCGCCATGTTCCGCTTCAAGCGCGTCGAAATGCGCCAGATCGCCGTCGACTGCACCGCCTGGTACTGGCACGCCATGGGCCTGTTCTGGATCTTCCTCTTCGTCCTCCTGGTCTTCTTCCAGTAACAGCGTGCGTCATCGAAACAAGCCCTGTCCTGAGCGAATGGAGGAAACCCGCGTAAACAGCCGGGACTCTCCCTTCTCGCCTTGAGGATGCTGATCTTGTGTCTTATCCCTGAACTCCCGCACAATCCTGGAAGCGGCGGGGGAGCGAGCCCGGTGACTTCCGGAAAGCCGGTCATCCGTCCGCAAACCGGCCATCCGGATCTTCCATCACACCCAAGGAACGCATCGGCGATAACGCACTCATCGGCATCCGCCGATTTCAGATGGCCGACATGCCGCCGTCGACAGACAAGTCCACCCCATTTACGAAGCTCGAATCGTCGGAAGCAAGAAACAGCGCGGCCGTCGCAATTTCCTCAGGACGACCCATCTTTCCCCGCGGGATCAGGGATTCGAACATCCGCTTCCCCTCCTCGTCGAGAACCTGGTCCTGCATCGGTGTGGCGATCGGGCCCGGGCTCAGCACGTTCACCCGGATATTCCTGCGCTTCAGTTCGTTGAGCCAGGTGCGTGCGAAGGAGCGCAACGCCGCCTTGCTCGCCGAATAGACGCCGTAACCAGGAAAACCCTTCACCGAAGCGACTGACCCGGTCATGAAGATCGATCCGCCATCGTTGAACAGTGGCAACGCCTTCTGAACCGTAAACAGCGTGCCGCGCACATTCAGGTCGAAGGCCGCATCGAAGTGCTGCTCGGTAATCTCGCCCAGTGGGACCGCTTCGCCAATGCCGGCGCTCGCGTACAGGATGTCGATCCTGCCCTTTACCCGCTTGACTGTGTCGAACAGTCGGTCGAGGTCGTTGAGATTGGACGCGTCGCCGCGCACGCCGGTCACGTTCCGGCCAATCAACCTGACGGCCTCATCGATTTGCTCCTGCCTCCGGCCCGTGATGAACACGTAAGCGCCTTCTTCAACGAACCGCCTGGCGCTCGCCAGCGCCATGCCGCTCGATCCACCCGTGATGACTGCAACTTTACCCTCAAGCTTTCCCATAATCGCTCCCTTCGGTCGATGTGTACCAGTTCGTACAAAAGAGTTGATTTCTTTGGCGGTGGACGAGAACTGCTCGGAAGTCCTAATCTTTTGTCTATTCGTCCAAACGGGGAGGCTCAAGTTGGACCCGATAACCGACATCTTCCGAACCTTGCACGTAACCGCTTTCGGACAGCACAGGCTCGAAGCCACAGCCCCGTGGGGCTTGATACAGGAGAAGCAGACCGAAGAAAACATCACGGCTTCCGGCCAAAAGACTTCACCCACAGATTTGGCGCACTTCGCCATGCTTTCGCGCGGCAACTGCTGGTTGAGTGTGGAAGGGGTTCCGGAGCCGATTCCCCTCACCGGTGGTGATTGCTTTTTGCTGGCCCGGGGGACTTCGATTGTTTTGCGCGACAGCCCGCGAACACGTCCGAGGTGGAGTTTCCGCGAGATCGGTGCCAAAGCCAGCAACAATGTCGCTCATTATGGAGGTGGTGGCGCACCGACGACAATCGTTTGTGGGTCCCTGAGTTTCGATCGCGCCAGCCTGAAGCCGATCACTCAGTTATTGCCGAGCTTCATTCTGATGAAGGCCGATCAGGCACGCATGCTTGCTCTTCACAACACAATGCAGGCGCTGGCGTCAGAAATGGCAGAGCAGGCGCCGGGATCTGATGTAGTCGCGAGTCGGCTAGCCGAGGTCCTGTTTATCCAGGTGCTCCGGGCGCATATCGCGTCGGGACCGGAACGCAACAAAGGATGGCTTCGTGCGATCTTCGATCCTCAAATGGGCAGTGCTCTGAGTGCCATTCACGACCGAGTGAATTCACCCTGGACGGTCGAATCCCTTGCCGAAGCGGCGGGTATGTCTCGCTCCGCATTCGCAGCACGCTTTAAAGAGCTACTCGGACAAACACCGCTGGAATATGTAACCGAGTGGCGGATGCAGAAGGCGATGCAGTTACTCGAACAGCGTGACAAAAAGCTGATAGACGTTGCTCGGTCGGTCGGTTACGAGTCCGACGCTGCGTTCAGTAAGGCGTTCAAGCGAGTTGTCGGGGCCAACCCTGGTGAATACCTCAAACGTGGTTTTGAACGCCACAGTAATACCGGAATGGCGCAAGCTTTTTGAAGCGATGGATTCTCACTTCGGCGCGATCCATCGTGGGCACGTCCGTCTCGAACCTGCTGATCGAGACCGTGAGGACTCCGGTGCGTTCGGGTAAGTCTCGAAATGTCCTTGGGCAGTCGGCCAGTGTGGGGGGACTTCCGGCCAACGGCCGCCTGGGCTGTTGAATTAGGGCCAACGTACTCATCGACGGTCTCGGAGTTTTGTCGGCAAATACGGAGGTATCAAGCCGCGGCCCTGGAACTCGTCGCGGGTGGGATAATCCCATCGGGCGTTGCACAATTCCCAGGACCGTTTTTCGTCCAGCACCTGCCCGCTGTACCCTGAAAAAGTCATGCGCTACGTCATCCTCCTCCTCGCCCTCGCCGGCATTGTCGTTTCCGCCCTCGCCCTGCACGTCCACTACTCCACCGGCATCCAGCCCTGCGACATCAACGCCCACTGGGATTGCGGCATCGTCAACCACAGCCGCCACTCCGTCCTCTTCGGCATCCCCGTCGCCGCCCTTGGCATCGTCGGCTACGCGGCCATCGCCCTTTTCGCCTTCCTCCGCCAGCGCTGGCTCACCCTCCTGTTCTCCCTCGTCGGACTCGGCTTCGCCCTTTACCTCAGTAACATCGAAGCCCACGTCCTCCAGGTCTGGTGCCTCTACTGCGTCATCTCCCAGGGACTCATCGCCCTCATCTTTCTGCTCTCCCTGATCACCGTTTTTCTCCCCCGTCCAGTATCACGGTGACACAATGGGTGCCCCACGTCCCTGTTTTTGGGGACGTGGGTTCATGACGCCGTATCATCTCTCCAGAACTCCACGCAATCGACCTCTGCGGCCCGCGCCATGGTCCACACACCCCGTAACTATTTCCGCTGGCTCTTCGACTCGGACTCCGGCCCGCGCAATCGCTTTGCGCCCCGCTGGATCTTCCTCCGCGCTCTTGCCGGCATCTACTTCTCCGCGTTCCTCGCGCTCGTCTTTCAGATCAAAGGCCTCATCGGCCCAAACGGCATCCTGCCCGCCGCCAACTTCCTCACCGCCGTTCAGCGCCAGGCGCCCGGCATGCTGCGTTTCTGGTACGCGCCCACCCTCTTCTGGTATTCCTCCAGCTCCCACGCGATGATGGTCGTCGTCTGGACCGGCCTCATTGCCTCCATCCTCGCCTTCCTCAACATCTGGCCACGCTTCAGCTTCTTCCTCTGCTTCGTCTGCTTCCTGTCCTTCGTCTCTGCCGCCGGCGACTTCTCCGGCTACCAGTCCGACGGCATGCTCCTTGAAGCCGGCTTCCTCGCCCTCTTCTTCGCGCCTCGCGGACTCTGGCCCGGCTGGGGCATCCACTCCCCGCCTCCGCGCGCCGCACTCTTCCTCCTGCAGTGGGAGTGGTTCCGCATCTATTTCGAATCCGGCATCGTCAAGCTGCTCTCCGGCGATCCCGAGTGGCGTCACCTCACCGCGATGGACGAGTACTACCAGAACGGTCCCCTGCCCACCTTCGTCGGCTGGTACGTCCAGCATTTGCCCCACTGGTTCCAGGTCGGCACCGCCGGCGGCACCCTCGTCATGGAACTCGCCATCGTCTGGATGCTTTTCCTCCCCCGCCGTGTCCGCCTCATCTGCTTCTGCATCGTCACGCCCTGGGAAATCGGCGTCATCCTCACCGCCAACTACGCCTTCCTCAACTACCTCGTCCTCGCCCTCGGCTTCCTCCTCCTCGACGACCGCAGCCTCCTCTCCTGGATTCCCGCCCGCTTCCGCGATCCGCTGGAGTTCGTCGCTCCCGAATCCGTTGAGGCGACCGAGGAGCGCCTCTCCACCGTCGCCACCACAGAAGAGCGCTTCACGCCCAGTACCCACGCCTCCGACTCGAAAAATGCGCCGAGGCCCCGGGTCCTGCGCGGCTTCCCCGCCCATCTCCGCGCCATACGCCTCGCCGTCGCCATCGTCCTGCTCACCTGGATCGGCTACGACACCACTGCGGAAATGCTGCGCATGCCCTGGCCCGACCTCCCGCTCTTCACCACCCCCATCGTCGCGCTCGAACCCTTCCGCATCGCCAACCAGTACGGCCTCTTCGCCGTCATGACCCGCGGCCGCTACGAGATCGAGTTCCAGGGCTCCAACGACGGCGAGAACTGGACCCCCTACCTCTTCCTCCACAAACCCCAGGCCCTCAACGAAGCCCCCGGCATCTACGCGCCCTACCAGCCCCGCTTCGACTGGAACCTCTGGTTCGCCTCGCTCACCGATTTCCAGCAGGCCGAAATCGTCCCCCTCACCGAAGAGCGCCTGCTCGACGGCGACCCCGACGTCCTCTCGCTGTTCAAAGACAATCCCTTCCCAAAAACGCCGCCGCGCTACGTCAAAGCCGTCCTCTGGCAATACTGGTTCACCACGCTCGACGAAAAAAGCCTCAACGGCGACTGGTGGCGCCGCAACTTGCTCGGCCTCTACGCCCCCGTCCTCACCCGCGACCCCAGCGGAAAATTCGCCGTCGTCCAGTGGCCCGACGAACTCCCTCCCCACAACTAATCAGGACTTGTCATCCCGACCGGAGCGCGCAGCGCGGAGCGGAGGGACCTGCTTTAGTTCCTGTGCTCTGTGCCCGGTGCTCTGTGCCCTGTCCCCTGTACCCTGCACCCTGTTCCCTGGTACCCTGTTCCCATGCCCGACCCGATGTCCCTGACCCTCCCTCAAGCAGATCCCGAAGTCTCCGCCGCCATCGACGCCGAAATCCGCCGCCAGCACGAAGGCCTCGAGATGATCGCCTCGGA
>JBAVUB010000258.1:0-5403 GCA_049696575.1 Acidobacteriaceae bacterium
GTTCTGGAGAAAGACATTACGCTGGGGATTGCGGCGCGGCTGCGATCGACCCTGCACGCGCGAGGGATTCTGGTGGTGACGACGCGGCAGGGGGACGTGAATCTGATGCCGGTGGATCGCGCGCAGATTGCGAATCGCGCGCAGGGAGCGGCGTGCCTGACGATTCACGCGACGGCGACGGGGAGCGGCGTGCATCTGTTTACTTCGTCGCTGAGCCCGACGGGGAATTCGCGGTTTTTGCCGTGGCCGACGGCGCAGTCGGCTTATGTAACACAGAGTTTGAAGCTGGAGTCGGAGATCGATTCAGCGCTTGCGCACACACAGATTCCGGTGAGCCTGGGGCGCGCGTCGGTGGAGCCGATGGACAGCGTGACGTGTCCTGAGGTGGCGGTGGAGGTTGCTCCGCTGGTGGGGGGACACGTGACCGAGGCGCGTCCGGTGACGGATGCGGTCTATCAGAAGGCGGTGGTGGACGCGGTGGCGGCGGCGCTGGAGCAGTGGCGCAGCGACTGGAAACAATAATGATCTCGGGCATGATCTCGCGCGCGCAGAAGTACATTTTCTTTGTCATGCTGGTGGCGTGCGTGGTGATGGCGGCGTTCCTGATCCGGCTGCGAAATCGAGCGCAGGATCGACTGCAGCAACAGGGAACACGTGCGCCGGCGGATATTGCGGAGACAACGGCCACCGCGCCCAAAACGGTGACGCTGTACGTGCCCAACGATCTGGACGACTCGCTGACGGCGGTGGAGCGGAGTATTCCGATGCCTGCCGATGAGAATGCGCAGGCGCGGGTTCTGCTGGAGAGGCTGATCGAGGCCTGGCGGGCCCCGGATTCGACGCACCCGATCAACGCGGCTTCCGGGGTGAACGATGTTTATTTTTTGGCGGCTCCGCAGAGGAAGGGCCGGGGGGACGATGAGGAGCAGATGGCGGTGATCGACCTGAGCGGTGCGCTGACCGCGGCGCAGCCTTCGGGGATTGAGCCGGAGACGCTGACGCTGCTCTCGATGATGGAGACGCTGCATGCGAATCTGCCGACGGTGACGCAGGTGCATTTTCTGGTGGACGGGCGGCCGCGCGATACGCTCGCCGGGCATGCGGACCTGACGCGGACGTACCTGGCATCGGAGGCGGAGTCGGCGCCTGGCGCTGAAGGTGGCGGGCGATGAAGATTGGGGTTTTCGATTCCGGTGTGGGCGGGCTGACGGTGCTGCGAGCGCTGCTCCAGCACATTCCGGAGGCGGACTATTTGTATCTGGGCGATACGGCGCGGCTGCCGTATGGGGCGAAGTCGAAGGCGACGGTGGCCAGGTATGCGACTTCGAGCGCGCGGCATCTAACCGAGCAAGGCGCCGAATTCCTGGTGATCGCCTGCAACACGGCGAGCGCTCTGGCGCTGGATGCGATTCGGGAGGCGGTGGAGGTTCCGGTGCTGGGAGTGGTGGAAACAGGGGCGAACGCCGCGGATGCCAGTTCGACGACGCGTGACGTGCTGGTGGTTGCGACGGCGGCGACGGTGGAGAGCCATGCCTATGCGGCGGCGTGCGGGGAACGCAGGATGAGGGCGATGGAGAAGGCCTGTCCGTTGCTGGTGCCGCTGGTGGAGGAGGGATGGATTGAGCATCCGGTGACGGCGGAGGTGCTGCGGATTTATCTGGCGGAGCTGATGGAACAGGCGCGAGGAGCGGAGCTGAACCCGGATACGCTGGTGCTGGGGTGCACGCATTATCCGCTGCTGCGGGCGCAGATTGAGAGGGCGGTGCCGGGGTCGCTGCGGGTGATCGATTCAGCGGAGGTGACGGCGGAGCAGGTGGCGGGGACGCTGAAGGTTGGGCGAGATGGGCGGAAGGGGAAGACGCGGTTTTTCGCGACGGATTCGGTGACGAAGTTTCGGAAACTGGGGAGCCGGTTTTTGGGGCAGGAGATTGATGGGGTGGAGCTGGTGGACCTGGAGGCAGGCAGTAGGCAGTAGGCAATAGGGAGTAGAAAACAGCCGGGAGCCTGGAGCGAGTAGCACCGAGGAGCGAGAACCGAGAACGAGCTTGTGGCGTATCAGGATTGCAAGCGGGGATATTCCCTGAGGTATGCATTGCGCGGGCGGGGGGTTCCCGGTACGATACATTGTCCGGCGAATTGGTTTATTCAGAAGGAGATAAAGTCATGTCGGAAGAGAGACAGTCCAGCGGATTCAGCTGGTTTCTTGCAGGTTTGGGACTAGGCGCCCTGATTGGGGTGCTGTATGCGCCGAAGGCAGGGAAAGAAACGCGCGAAGAGTTGATGAGCAGCGCGCGCGAGGGAACCGAGTTTCTGAAGCAGAAGAGCCGGGACGCCGCCGATCAGGTGGGCGACCTGGTGGATCGCGGCAAGAGCCAGGTG
The DNA here is from genome assembly GCA_049696575.1 of Acidobacteriaceae bacterium. Classification (GTDB taxonomy): domain Bacteria; phylum Acidobacteriota; class Terriglobia; order Terriglobales; family Acidobacteriaceae; genus Palsa-343. The sequence goes on from JBAVUB010000258.1 coordinate 2,380, forward strand.
ACCGAATACGTAGGGCGCGGCAAGGAATATGTGGAGCGTGGCCGCGCGCAGTGGGATGAATTCGTCAACCAGGGCAAGCAATACGTGAACGATCAGGGCAGCCGTGTATCGGCGGCCGTGGAAGCGGGACGGCAGGCCTACCAGAGCAGCAACGCGCCTTCGGACCACGCCGAATCCGCCTGACGAAGAGAAGGGCCGGGCGGGAAGCGACGGGAGAGTTGCGATTGCGCAGAGTGCGTTGAGGGCCGGGCCCAGGGAGCACGTCAATGCATCAGGAAATACCGGTGTGGGTCTATATCACCTTTACCGCGGTGACGGCGGCGGGTGTGCTGATGCAGGCGCTGGTGCTGCTGGGGATGCTGCTGGCGCTGAAGGGCGCGATGCGGCGGGTGAATGAAGTAACGCAGAAGGCGGAAGAGAATGTGCTGCCACTGCTGGCGACGAGCCGGAGCCTGCTGGAGGAGGTTTCTCCCAAGCTGAAGGTTGCGGCGCAGAACGCGCTGGAAGTGAGCCAGACGCTGAAGGAAGTGAGCCAGACGGTGCGTACCGAATCGACGCATGTGGCGAGCGCGGTGGACGATCTGCTGAAGAAGGCGTCAGTGCAGGCGGATCGCGTGGATGAGATGGTGACGGGAACGCTGAACAGCGTGGCGAACGCGACCTCAGCGGTGCAGAAAGCGGTATCGGGCCCGGTGCGTCAGGTGGGCGCGGTACTGAATGGTTTGCGAGCAGGGCTGGACGTATTTCGGAACAAAGGGCGTGACGAGCACGCCTCTCCTGACGGCGATCACTTCGTGTAAGATCGCCGGGTACCAATTTAGTTAATCAGCTGCCTGGTTACTACCTGCAAGGAGTCTCCGCTGGGGCGCGGGGATTTTTGTTCTGCACGGAGGCAGCGAGTGACCACGATAGAAACACCCGCCGGGATCCTCAGCATCCAACCGCCCGTACCTCGAACCGAGTCCCGGTTGACGATTGGGGAAATGAAAGACTGCATCGAGCGGACGCCGCGGATGGAAGCGCGCGCGCCGCTGTCGACGTATCGTCTGCAACTGCACGCGGGGTTCACCTTCGCGGACGCGGAAGCGGTGCTGGCCTACCTGAAGAAGCTGGGCATCGGGGATTGCTACGCGTCGCCGATTTTCGAGGCGCGGCCGGGAAGCATGCACGGCTACGATGTGACGCGGCACGACCGGCTGAATCCGGAGCTGGGCGGCGAGGCGGGGTTCACGCGCTTTGCGGCGCGGCTGCGCGATCTGGGCATGGGGCTGTTGCTGGATATCGTCCCCAACCACATGGGCGTGGGGAACGATTCGCAGTGGTGGCAGGACGTGCTGGAGAACGGGCGGGCGTCGGAATACGCGAGCTATTTCGACATTGACTGGAGCCCGCTAAATCCGGACATGAAGGACAAGCTGCTGCTGCCGATCCTGGGGTCGCAGTACGGCGATGAACTGGAAGCGAAGCGGATTCAGGTGGTAGTGGTCGACGGGCGGCTGATGGTGAAGTATTTCGATCACCTGATTCCGATTGCGCCGCGGTCGATTCCTTTGATCTTTCCGGATGAGGAACTGGATGAGCTGGGTGTGCCGCAGTCTTTCCGGGAGATTCTGCGGGATGTGGCGCACATTCCTCCGCACGAGACGATGGACGCGACGCTGGTGGCGCAGCGGCGACAGCAACTGGCTGAACTGCGGCCGCGTTTGAAGGCGGCGCTGGAGAGCGAGGAGATGCAGCCGGCGTTGCGGCGGGCGCTGGAACGCATCAACGGCGTGGAGGGCGATGCGCGGAGTTTCGATCGCCTGCACGGGCTGCTGGAGCAGCAGCCGTACCGTCTGGCGTTCTGGCGTGTGTCGAGCGAGGAGATCAATTACCGGCGATTTTTCGACATCAACGATCTGGCCGGGCTGCGGATGGAAAACGCGGAGGTTTTCGCGGCGACGCACGGGATGATTCGCAGGCTGCTGGCGCGTGGGGAAGTGACGGGGCTGAGGATCGACCACTGCGACGGGATGTTCAATCCGCGGCAGTATCTGATCCGGCTGCAGCTGTTGTACGTGGCTGCGCATTGCTGTGGGGAGACGGCGCAGGGGCCGACAGCGCCCAACGGGATCGAAGTGGAAGTGCGGGACGCGATGCGCGGATGCGACTGGGCTGCGGCGCAGGGACCGCTGTACGTGGTGGTGGAGAAGATTCTGGAGCCGCGGGAATTGCTGCCGCGGGAGTGGCCGGTACGGGGGACTTCGGGATACGACTTTGTTTACCTGGGCAATCAGATTTTTATTCGGAAAGAGAATGAGGAGCGGTTCACGCGGTTTTACGAGAAGCTAACGGGCGAGACGACCGATCCGGAGACGCTGATTTACGAGTCGAAGCTGAACGTGATGCGCAACGCGCTGTCGAGCGAGACGTATGTGCTGACGAATCTGCTGAGCCGGCTGGCTGCGGCGAATCGCAGGGCGCGGGATTTCACGGACGATCTGCTGGAGAGCGCGATTCGCGAGACGATCGCGTGCTTTCCGGTGTATCGGACATACATCGACGATCGCGGGCAGTACACGGAGGGGGATCAGGCGTTTATCCGGCAGGCGATTGGGCGGGCGAAGCAGAGGAATCGCGAGACGGACGAATCGGTGTTCGATTTTCTGGAGAACACGCTGCTGCTGCACGGGAAGAGCGGAGTGGAGATCGATCCGGGGGAATTGTACTTCGCGCTGAAATTCCAGCAGCTGACGGGGCCGGTGATGGCGAAAGGCGTGGAGGACACGGTGTTCTATGTTTACAGCCGTTTCCTCTCGTCGAACGATGTGGGCGGGTCCATCGAGGCGTTTGGCATCGCGCCGGAGGAATTTCATGAGGGCAACCGGGAGCGGCTACAGAGAGCGCCGGATGCGATGCTGGCGACTTCAAGCCACGACACGAAGCGCAGCGAGGACGTGCGCAACCGGATGAATGTGCTTTCGGAGATGACGTATCTGTGGCCGTCATACGTGCGGCGGTGGGTGCGGCTGAATGCGCGGCACA
>JBAVUB010000259.1:0-6928 GCA_049696575.1 Acidobacteriaceae bacterium
CGCAGCCCGTCCCCCCCACACTCGAGGACGCCTACCTCGACTCGCTGTCGATCTACCGCGCGAGTGCCATTGCATGAAGCGCGGCCGCGTTCTCTGGCATCTGGTCAAGGCTGATTTCCTCGGCCGCATCCGCCGCTCGAGCTTTCTGGTCACGCTGGCGTTCGCCCTCTTCCTCGGCTACCAGACCTTCGCCGGACACGTCGTTCTCCAGCTCGACGACTATCGCGGCGTCTTCAACTCGGCGTGGGTCGGCGCGCTCATGGGCGTGGTCACCAGCTCGTTTCTTACTCTGGCCGGCTTCTACATCGTGAAGGGCGCGATCCTGCGCGACGAGACGACACGCGTCGGCCAGATTCTCGCCGCCACCCCCATGAGCAAAAGCTTCTACACGCTGGCCAAATTCCTGGGCAACTTCGCGGTGCTCGCAGCCATGGTGCTGGTGATGGCAGCGGCAGCCCTCTGCATGCAGATGTTCCGCGCCGAAGACCGTGCGCTGCACCTTGGGGCTCTGCTCTCTCCCCTGCTGCTTTACGCCCTGCCCGCGATGGCTTTCGTCGCCGCGCTCGCCGTTCTCTTTGAAACCCTGCCCGTGCTGCGCGGCGGCGTCGGCAATGTCGCCTGGTTCTTCCTCTGGACCGCGCTGCTCGCCGCCGGAATCGGTCCAGCAGCGACCCGTGGCGGTTCGCTCACCACCGCCGACTACTTCCGCGACTTCAGCGGCCTTCCCACCATGATGGTCCAGATGCGAACGGCTCTGCTGCAAGTCGATCCCGGTTTCCACGACAATTTCTCCCTCAGCATCGGGGGGAAAGCGCCGCAGCGTCGCTTTGTATGGACCGGCATTCGCTGGGACAGCGTGCAGGTAGCCGCGCGGCTCACATGGGTCGCTTACGCCATTGCCGCCGCGCTGCTCGCTTCTCTCTTCTTCCATCGCTTCGATCCGGCGCGCGAGCGATTCGCCCGGAAACAACAAGAGACCATGGAACGACCCGCGGTGCAGGAACTGGCCGCCGCGCGCGAACTGGTGCGCAGCGATCCATGGGCGGGCAGACTAACGCCACTACCACCCGCCAGCGTGAAGAACCGATTCTTGTCCGTCGTGGTTGCCGAGCTTCGCCTGATGCTGCAGGGCCATCGCTGGTGGTGGTACGCCGTTGCCGGAGGCCTCATCGTCGCTTGTCTCGCCGCACCGTTGTCGGCATCGAGCGGCGGCATCATCCTGGCCGCGTGGATCTGGCCCATTCTGATCTGGTCGCAGATGGGCAGCCGCGAAGCTCGCTATGCCACTGGCTCACTCATCTTCTCTGCGCCGCACGCTCTGCAGCGCCAGCTGCCCGCCGTCTGGGTCGCAGGCGCTTTGGTCACGCTGGCAGCCGGCAGCGGACTGGCAATCCGTCTCATGATCGCCCGCGATCTGCATGGCCTCGCCGGATTCTTCGTCGCCGCGTGCTTCATTCCCAGCCTCGCCCTCGCCCTCGGCGTTTGGAGCGGCAGCAGTAAGTCCTTCGAGGCAATCTACACCGTCTGGTGGTACACGGGCGCGGCGCATCACATCCCCGGCCTCGACTTCACGGGCACCGTCTCTGCCAGCAGCCGCCCCGGCCTGTATCTCTTGCTGACGGTCGCGCTGCTCGCTGCATGCTGGATGCGGCGTCGCACCCAGCTCGCCTACGCGTGACGGCGGGTCAGCAGGTCCGCCGCGACAAACACAAAAAAGATGACCGCAATCACGCCGTTCATCGTGAAGAACGCCGCATTCATCCGCGTCAGATCGCGCGGCGAAACAATCGTGTGTTCCCACAACAGCAACGCGGCGACAGCTCCGATCCCAATCCCCGCCAGCGGGCCAAGATGGAACAGGACCGCCAGCCACACCAGCAGACCCAGCATGATCAGGTGCATCGCGCGCGCAATCCAGAACGCCGCCCCGAGCCCCAGAGTTGCCGGAATGCTGAAAAGTCCGGCTGACCGGTCATGCGCTTCATCCTGGCACGCGTAGAGCACATCGAACCCAGCAACCCAGAACAGCACTGCAACCGTCAGCACAACGATGCGCGAATCAAGCGAGCCGCGGATCGCAATCCACGCTCCCGTCGGCGCAAGACCCAGCGCGAAGCCGAGAAAAAGATGCGACCAGCGCGTAAACCGCTTCGTATAGGAGTAGAGAAACAGCACCGCCAGCACCACCGGCGCCAGCAGCAGCGTCAGCCGATTCAGTCTCCACGCCCCCAGCAGGAAAACCGCTGCCATCACAACCGTGAACCCCGCTGCAAAACCGCGAGTGAGCAAACCCGCCGGAATGGCCCGCATACGGGTGCGCGGATTCGCGGCGTCCAGATCGGCATCCGCCCAGCGATTGAACGCCATCGCAGCGGATCGCGCGCTGATCATGCACACAACGATCCACGCCAGCTTCGCGGCGGGCGGCCAGCCATGAGCAGCCAGCATCGCTCCCGTCAGCGCAAAAGGGAGCGCAAAAACAGAATGCTCCCACTTGATCATTTCCAGCGTGACACCGATGCTGCGAAAAAGCGGCATAAAGAGAAATGGATCTCATCGTCTCCGACGAGGTCCATTTCAGTGTAACGGTTGTGTGAGGCCCGCTCTGCCGGCAGGCTCTCAGGTTGTCTGTCTTACTTCGACGGCTTCTCCGGCGTGGCGTTCGCAACCTGCAGCTCGTTGGTCACGCTGAAAACGCCTGGGACCGTGTTGGCCTGGATGCCGGCGGCATTCTTTTCGGCCTGATTGTCGACCGTGCCGTAGAGCGTCACGTGCCCGTTCGCCACCTGAATACGGATCGGCTTCGCCGGGTCGATGAGGAACTGGTTCAGCAGCGGATAGCTGTAGATCGCGCGGAACACCTGCAGGCGAATGCGGTCGTCGTTCGGGGAAACCGGATCGACCTGAATGTTATTGATCACGTCGCGTACACCCTTGGTGTTGGCAACAATGGCTACCGCGTCGGAAGCGTCTACGGGCCCGTAGGCATGGCCCCCCAGCGTGACTACTCCGTTCTGCACCTGAACCGTGATGGCATCGAACGCGGTGGTGCCGTACCCCACCATGTCATACGCGATGGCCTTCTGCAGTTTCTGCTGCAGTTGCGCATCGGGCACTTCGCTGCCGGCAACCTCAATATCGTTGCGAACAGCCGTGACTCCGTGCACGTGATGCGTCTTTTGGTCCGCGTCGATCTTCGTCGCAACCAAATCCACCGTTCCGGTCAGTGTTACTGCGCCGCCCTGAACCGACGCCTGAATGCCTTTGAAACGCGACGCGCTCAGAGCCTTCTGCACGGCTGCCTGTGTCTCCGAGTCGTTCTGCGCAAAGACCGCAGGTATAGCAAGAGCGGCGGCAACAATCAGCAAAAATACTTTCTTCATACGTTTTCTCCCGGACTGTCTCCTGAATGTTTCGGGATTTCCGGCCAGCGTTTTGCGCCTGCCGGGGAGGCAGCCTCTCGATCTATCAGACACGTAAAGGCCCCGATTGGATGCGCGTTTCGATCGAAATTTCTGGTAGACCTGCAGTTTTCAACAGGTTGCCCGGCAAGGATTCTGGAAAGCTTGCGGCGGGCGAGAAAATCCTGCGCGACCCCTCAGTGATAGCGCCGATGTAACCGGAAAACCAGGCTGAAAACGCCCGATTCGTCGCGCACAGCCACCACGGAAAAGTCCGGCGTCATGCGCCACTCACCCTGGATTAACTGCTCTGCTGTGGAATTGACGTTGGTCGCGTAGGTTAGGGTAGCGGTCTTCGAAATCGGCTCCTCGACCGTGATGCGCGCCGTCGCGTTTCCGACGCCGCTGACGAAAGTTGGATCGATCCGCACGCTTCCGCCACCGAAAAGTTTTTGAATCCGATTGCTGATGGTTGCATTGAGCGCCCCGCCCAGCAGCGAGTCCGCCGTCGAGTTCACCCCGGCCTGTTGCTGCTCCGTGCTGTAGATTTGCTGCTCCTCCTGGGTGCGTCCCATGGCCAGCAGAGAGAAGATGTCCGGCTCGGAAAGAGGCGGCTCCGACCGGAAGGTCGGATTCAGTTTCGTGGTCGCGCCCTGCAGCGCAATCGTAATCGTGTAATCCTCGACCGTCGTCGTCGCGGTCACGTCGATAACCGGCTGAATCCGTACGGGATTGCTGAAATAAATCTCGCCGTGCTGCAGTTCGAATTTCTCCCCGTTAAAGGTCGCGGTGCCTTCGGTGATCGTGACCCGCCCCAGCACCGTCGGCTGCGCCAGGGTGCCGCGAATCGCCAACTCCACATTGCCCGCCAGACGCGCAAACGAGTTCTGGAAATTGAGCGACGGCGCTGACGTGATGCGGACGTCGAGGCGAACCCGGTTCGAGGGCGCACTCGGATTCGGCGGCAACGATATTCCTCCCGACGACGCAGCTACCGCCGCGAAATCGACGTCCGGACTGATGGCAAACCCGGTCAGCGTAACCTGCCCGCTCAGCAGCATGTTGGATTGGCTTCCCTGGAAGCGCAGGCTCGCGCTGGCCGTCGACGTCACCCCCTCCGGGTACCGGATGCGCACGTCCTTCGCCTCCGCGGTCAGGTCGGCGTAGAGCCCGCGATGATACGTGACGAACCCGCCCACCTGAATCAGGCCGCCGCCGCTGTAGGCCGTTACGTTCTGAAAATCCAGCCGGTCCTGGTCGAATGCCAGCGTTCCGTTCATACGGCTCAGGCCATTGACGTACCCTTCCAGCGCGGCATTCACATTGGTAAACTTCACCTGGCCCTTCAGGTCCGGATTCTGCACCGTGCCTTCCGCGGTGACGGTAAAGTCCACGTGCCCCGACGAAATAATGTCAGTATCCAGGCTCTGCGCCAGCGCCATGTTGATCGATCCGCTGGCCATGCCGTGAATCGGCCGCGGATTGCTGAACACCCCGATCGATCCCTCCGTGCGCAGGTCGGTGTCGGTGCCGACGATGTGCAGCGGGTCCATCTGAAATGTCCCCTCGCGCAGCGTGGCATGCAGCTCACCGTCGCTGTGGATGGGAACGTCCTCCAGCGTGACGGCGAGTTGGCTCAGCCGCACATCGCCGTTCAGTAGCTTCGGATGGCGCAGCGGACCCGAAACCGTCACCGACCCGGCGATCGACGAGCTCCCGCGGATTCCTGTCACGCTGAAGGTTCGCAGCAGCGGATCGATGTTGAATTGTGAAATGTTCAGGCTGGCGCGCGTCTGGTAGTCGCCGGTGAGCTGCGTTTCGGCGTTCAGCTCGAGATGCGAGGTGTTCAGGTGCGACGTCATATGCAGCTGGAGCGCGCGACCCTCGGTGTGCGCATCAGCGTCCACCAATCCCGTGAACTCCCGCGCCAGGCGCAGTCCGCGCACGTGCATGCTGGCCTCGAGCGTCGGCGATTCCAGCGTGCCGCTGCCCCGCGCTGTGAAGTCAACCGTGCCGCTCACCGGATATTGCTCGTTTTCGAGACGCCGGATGTGCGCCAGCTCGAAGCCACTGCCCTGCAAATCGAAGTGCGCCGTCTTCGCGGTGAAGTCGTAGCCGCCGTCGCCCGTGATACGGCCGCCATCCATCGCGAACATCAGATGACTCGCGCTTACCTCTCTGCCCCGAAACTGCACATCGCTGGTCAGCGACCGGTACTGCTCGCCATAGGCGACTCCCCCGGTCAGACTCAGCTGACCCGTGCCGTTCAGGTCGCCGATCGTCCCGTCCGTTTGCGCGTGGAGATTCAAAATCCCCGAGACGGGATAGCTTTTCCCGGTGAGTGCCATCCATTGCTCGAGGTCTGCGTTGCGCACCTGCATGCTGGCGTGAATCGTCGAAGAGTCCGCGAAGAGTTCGGTCGGCTCGTCTGCGCGTCCCCGCACCTCACCGGAAAACTGGATCGTCGTTTTTCCCTGAAGCAGCGTGGCTGCACGAACGGAGAGCGCTCCCGCGCTGTACTCCGCATCGGCAGTCAGGCTGTCGAAATGGAGATTGCTGGCTGCCTGCGTCGTCAGAGGCGCGCCCGCTGGAACAATGTTGAAGTCGGTTGCCTCGAGGTGTCCCTGGAAATCCGGCGAGGTCAGATTTCCCGTCACCGTTCCGTGAAACTGCGCTTGCCCATGCAGAGCCGCTGGGATGGGCGTCGGCTGTCCCGGCGCAGAAATGCCGAACGCCGCAAGAATCGGGTTGAATTCCGCAACGTCGCGCGTCATAAGGCTCGCCTGGATCTGCGAAGGACGCGTCATTGGATAGACACCCAGGCTTCCCGTAACCTGAATCTCCGATGCCGGCGTGTGGATGTCGCAAGTCCGTATCACAACCAACCCGCTCCGGTTCACATAATCGGCGTCGACCGTTCCGGTCACCGGAACTTCATTCGGACTGGCGTTGGGCGGCGGCGCCAGACTGACGTTGACAGAACCTGTGAGACGGTCGAGGCTGCCCGTCCAGTCGACGTTGGCCGTGCCCGTGGCCGATGTATCGAATCCCAGCCGCCGGAAGCGCCGCGGAGCAACGATATCCAGCAGCGAGTCGAGCGTGAACCCCTCCACGCGCGTACGGATCGTTCCCTGCTGCGCTCCGCTCTTCCCAGTCTGACCGGTCTGGGCGGTCGTTTCCCAATTCACGATGCGCATGTCGCCCGTGACCAGCCCGCCCGTCGCAAACCGCGCGCGAATCCCGGTGACCGCGATCAAATCCTGCGTGACGTGCGCGGCTGCGTCGACCGTGATGCCGCTGGCGTTCACCGATCCTATGCGATACGCCCCGCCACTAATGCGCGCGGTCCCGTCGATAGTGAACTGCGAGCTGCCGCCATGCCCGTTCGCGTTCAGTTGCGCGGTGCCGCCAGCCAGCCCCGGCGTCCCCGTCAGGGCGCGAACTTCGAGCGCGTCGATCGCCCCCTTCATCGTGAATTGCCACTGCGGATCGGCAAAGTTGTTCAGCGTCCCGCTGGCCCGCAGCAC
>JBAVUB010000260.1:0-3628 GCA_049696575.1 Acidobacteriaceae bacterium
CACTCTTCGCCTTCTTCGCGATGCAGGGTTCCATTCCCGGCATCGCCCCCGCTCAGGCCCTCGAGATGACCGCCTCAGCCCCCAGCGGCCTCACCACCATCGGCGGCATTGCCTCCCAGGCCATCGCATACACGCTCATCCTTGCGCTCATCCTGCGCCGGCCGCGCCTTGTCCTGCGCCAGACCGCCCTGGTCCCCTGGGCTGGTCTCCTTGCCATTCTCGCCGTAGCCTCCACCGCCTGGTCGCTCGACCCTGTGCTAACCCTCCGCCGCTCCCTCCCCTTCGCTCTCGCCGGGCTCTTCGGGCTCTGGTTCTCCGCGCGCTTCACTCGGCCTCGCCAGTTGGCGATTCTGCGTCTCGCCATGATCGCTCTCGCCCTCGCCACCATCGCCGTCGTCGTCATCGCCCCGTCCATCGGACTCGACCACTCCCCCGGTCACTCCGCCGACTGGCAGGGCGTCTTCACCCAGAAGAATGCCTGTGGCCGCATCATGGTCCTCGCCACCGCCGTCATCCTCTTCGGCGAGCGCATCACCGCCTCGCGGCTCGCCGCCTTCGCGCTGTTCCTCTTCGTGCTCATCATGAGCGGCTCCCGTGCCGCATGGTTGATCGAAGCAGCTCTCCTGCTCCTCTCGCTCGTGCTGGCCATCGCCCGTCGCGCCGGTCCGCGATTCCGCCTCGTCATGGCCGTCGCAGCGCCGCTCGTGTGCGTCAGTTTGGGTGCGGCGTTGGTCCTCGGCTTCCACCGGCTCGCTCTGCTCCTCGCTCGCGACCCCACCCTCTCCGGACGCACCGCCATCTGGGTCCAGGTCGGGCGCTTCATCGTCCAGCATCCCCTCCTCGGCTATGGCTACGACGCCTTCTGGCGCGGCGCGACCGGCCCCTCTCTCCAGATCGATACCGCCGTCCATTTCTTCGTCGTCCACGCCCACAATGGCTTCCTCGAAATCGCTCTCGAACTGGGCGTCGTCGGACTCGCCTTGTTCCTCCTCAGCTGGCTGCGCGCCTGGCGCAGCCTGTGGCCCCTCTGGCGTCGCGGAGCAATCAACCGCATCGCCTGGCCGCTCGCCGTCGTCCTCCTCATCGCCCTCTACGACCTCGACGAGAACACCCTCCTCCTCTACAACGGCCTTTTCTGGATCCTCTACGTCGCCGCCCTCGTTGCCATTGAAAGCGAGCACCGCCCTCGAATCCCGGCCTTCGCAACCGCCGCACCGCCCTTCCAGCCGCAAAAACGCCAAATGTGGAAAACTTGTCAAGAGGCGATCCAAAAAACCGAAGTAATGACCGCTGACTTACAATGAGTTACACCACAATGTCGCTCATCATATTTGGCCGTCTTACCCCCTCCAGCGTGATATACTGAACTTATAGATCAAAAAAGAAAAAAGCCTCGCTCCGGCGAGGCTTTTCTGTTTCCGTACCCTGTGCCCTGATCCCTGCATCCGGTTCCTGGCTTTTCTGAACGCTGTACGCTGAACGCTGAACGCTTTCTTCTTTGCAATCAAATGCATTGACGACTTCTACTGTGAATGCAAATACATAACTCGCGGCCGCCCGGGGGCCACCGCGTATCAATAACAAAACAAAATAGAACCCCTCAACCTATTGAGAAATGAAATAGATGAACGCTGCCTCAAAAATCTCGAATCAATGGAATCAAATAAGTACGCACTCTCACCCCCTGGGGGTGGGGGGAGGGGGTATAGGCCAAACGAAAGTACCGTGGGCTGCGGATGCTGGTGGAGAGCGTCGCCCAATCGCCCCCACGCCCGGCTCGCTGCCCTTCGAATACGTGACCGCCATCACACCCCCGCAAAGCAGGCTCATGAAATTCTGACTGCAACCACAAAAAGCGCCCGGACAAGCATAACCCGGCGCTCGGGAAATCCCGTGAACCCTGCCGTCCTGATCTACCGCTCCGATCTCCTGCCCCCATCCGAAACCTTCGTCGCCGCCCAGGCCCATGCTCTGCGCCGCTTCTCTCCTTGCTTTGCCGGCCTTCGCCTCGTCCCCGCCGGCCTGCCGATGGACCCCTGCGAGACCATCGTTCTCAGCAGCAACGACCATCTCTCTGACAAACTCCGCCGCCGCCTCTTCTTCCACACCGGCATCGCTCCGCAGTTCGTTCGAGCCCTCCGCCTCCGCCGCCCCGCACTCCTCCACGCCCACTTCGCCATCGACGCCGCCGCCGCCCTTCCTCTCCAGGCCCAGCTCAACATCCCCCTCATCGTCACGCTCCACGGCTACGACGCCACCAGCACCGACCACGCCCTCCGCCGGACCGCGCCAGGTCGTGTCTATCTCCGCCGCAAAACGGAACTCCGAGCCCGCGCCCGCTTCTTCGTCTGCGTCTCGGAACACATCCGCCAACAGGCTCTCGAGCGTGGTGTGCCCGAGGGAAAACTCCGCGTCCTCCCCATTGGGGTCGACTTGAACTTCTTCACCCCCGATCCGCTGCGCTCCCGCTCCCTCGATCCCGTCGTCCTCTTCGTCGGCCGTCTGGTCGAAAAGAAAGGCTGCTCGCATCTCATCGCCGCCATGGTGCAGGTCGAAGCCCGTCACCCCACCGCCAAACTCCTCATCGTCGGCGATGGTCCGCTTCTCGATCCGCTCCGCATCCAGGCTCGCAACTCGCTTCGCAACTGCACCTTCCTTGGATCGCAGCCGCCCAGCGTTGTCCGTGATCTGATGTTCCGCGCCAGCCTGCTCGCCACGCCCAGCATCATTGCCGCCAGCGGCGACAGCGAAGGGCTCCCGATCACTCTCTGCGAAGCCCAGGCGATCGGCTTGCCCATCGTCGGCTTCCGCGGACCCGGTGTATCCGAAGCTGTCGTCGAAAACGAAACCGCCCTGCTCGTCTCGCCTGGCCATGAGCACGCCCTCGCCGAGGCAATCTCCTGTCTCCTCACTGACCCGGCTCTCGCCAGCCGTTTCGCCACCGCCGGTCGCCAACGCGCCGAAACCCACTTCAGCCTCGAAGCACAGACAGCCCGCCTCGAAGACCTCTACACTGAGGCTCTGGAGTAGCCGCCCAAGATGCCCGAAGAGTCCCTGCGCCGGGGTTCCCTGTGGATGATTTCCGGGCAGGCTGTCGCCATGGCCGCCCAGGTTGTCTACTTCGTCCTCATCGGCCGTGCCCTCGGCAGCCGGGAGTACGGCGCTTTCGTCGGCGTCGCCGCTTTGGTTGCCGCCCTCAGCATGTTCAGCACTCTCGGCATGGAGATGATCCTGGTCCGCAACATCAGCCGTGACCGGGCTTCCTTCTCCACCACCTGGGGCCACGCACTGGTGATCTCGTCCATCGGATTTCTCTCGCTCCTCGCTGCCGCCATGCTCTATGCGCACTTTGCTCTTCGCCCCGAGCTCCGCCCGCTGGTTCCCTGGATCGCCCTCGCCGACGGTTTCCTCGGCAAGCTCGTCCAGCTCGCCGCCCGCGCTTTCCAGGGCGCCGGCCGATTCGCCTGGACCGCCCGCCTCATGGCCCTCATCTACGTCGGACGCGCCGTCACCGCCGCCCTTCTCTGGGCCTGGGCCCGTGCCCACTCCGTCCACGCCACCGCGCTCCTCTGGGCAAAGGTCTACTGGCTGGCGACCTTTTTCGTTGCCCTTTTCGCGCTTACCCTCG
>JBAVUB010000261.1:0-5783 GCA_049696575.1 Acidobacteriaceae bacterium
GAGCTCACTGTGGTCGAAACCGAACCCGGGCTCAAATCCGCGACGGCTTCATCGGTGACCAAGCCGGCGAAGACCGAAACCGGACTCGTGGTGCAGGTCCCGCCGTTCATCAATGAGGGGGAAAAGAGTCGGGTCGACACAGCTGAGGGAGCGTATCTCAGCCGGGCGTAATTCCAAAACCCTGTCGATTGCGGCGCGGCTCCGGCTGCGCCGGTTTATTTTGGCGGTTCTGACTTGATCATCATGATGCCGACGATCTGGCCGTCGACCGACTTGTCCGCAGTCGCAAAATACTCTACTTCCGCCTTCGTTCCTTCCAGATCATCGCAGGGATGCACGTCGCCCTTCGGGGTGAAGTTCGCCGCGCTGTAATCCACCTTGTAGTAGTTGTTGTTGTAAAGCGACACTTTCCTCGTGCCGCTTTCCACGCGCAGCGAGAGAACCGCGGGGTAGCCGCAGGTCACTCCCCGAATCACCCCGCGTACAACATGCATCTGCCCGTGAGGCGTTTCGGTGGGATGCTTCGGCTTCGACTCCACTCCATTGGCGAGGGCATTCGTCGCCTGACTGGAGCCCTGCGCCTCCGTGACCACCGTCGTCTGTATCTGTGCTTCCGGCGGCCGGTGCTTCGCTTCCTCCATCTGCACTTCCTGCTGCTGCACCTGCCGGATCACCCGCTGCACGACATCCACTTCCAGCGGACTCCGCGCGATCGCCGCCGCCGCCCGCAGCACCTGGAGGCTGTCGTCGTAGCGCTCCTGCTCCATAAGAATGTTCGCCGCATCGAGGCGGTAATTCACGTTGCCCGGCGCCAGCTGAATCGCCTGCAGGTTGAGCATGTGCGCCTGATCAAGCTTTTCATGACGCCGCCCGTACAGCATGGCCAGGCTGTCATAGGCAGGCGCAAAGCGCGGATTCAGCTTGATCGCCGCCCGCAGACTGTTCTCCACTTCGTCACCGGTGTTGCCGCCCACCAGCGACAGCCAGCCGAAGTAGTACTGCGCCAGACAACTTTGCGGATCGAGAGCGATGGCCTGCTCGTACCACTTCTTCGCATCATCGTGGTGCCCGGCGCGCAATTCGATGTAGCCCATGGTCTCGTGGGCCTGCTCGTTGTTGGGATCAGTTTTCAGCACCGCATCGAGGACGGCGTGCGCATCGTCGCTGCGTCCGTTGTAGGCCAGGAAATCCGCCCGAATCGCATCCGCCTGGGGATCGGTCAGCGGCGTCACCTTCAGCAGCGCGGGATCGATGGGCGCCACGGCGCTGTTCATGTGGAAGTACATGTACCGCGCGTGCCCGATGTAATCCGCCAGCGTCGCCTGCAGTTTCTTCAGATCGCCGAAGGTCTCTTCGGCCGCCGTCACCGGATCCTCATTCTGGCTGACCCGGCTGAGATAGGCACCGATGCGGTTGGTATGCGCGGTGAAATCGTTGAACTCGAGGTAGTGGACCAGCGCCCAGGATTCGGCATAGAAGACCGACCCCTTCTGCTCCTCGTGGTAGTACGGCGAGTTGGCATCCACCTGGAACAACATGGGCAGAGGAATCAGCTGGTGCTGGCGCAGGTAGACGATGTTGTCCGGACTCGCCTGCCCCACCATCACGTCCTTGTCGCGGATGTCGGTGTTCTGAAAGAACTCGGCCAGCCCCTCGTTGAGCCACAGCGGCATTCCATCGGTACCCAGCTGCAGGTGCGTGTATTCGTGATAGACAGCGGCGAACGGATGTTCTTCCTGCGCATCCAGTCGGACGAGGATGTAATTCTTGTCGGTGTTCCGCAGGAACAGGCCGGCCAGGTTCACCGTTCCCTTTGCCCGATACGCCTCCGGCTCCAGCGGCTGAAAACCTCGCTGGTTCCTGACCGCGATCACCGTGATCGGCGCAATCGGATCGACATTGGCTTTGGGAAACAGGGTTTGAAACACCCAGCGCATGCGCTCAAACTGATCCGCAATATGCCGCCCCTGCTTTTCGCCGGCATCGGTCACGACCCTGAAATGCGGACTCCGCACCTCCACCCACGCCGGCGCGCTGTCGCGAGCCCACGCCTGTGCGGTGAGCAGAAAAATCGCCAAAATCAGGAGTCGCCGCATGGTTATCGCCGGATCGTACCATGCTGTGTTCGCCAGCAAAATAGCACCTCCGAGCATTCCGACAGGAGCATAAGTACCGCTCCGTGGTAACTTACCCGTCATGGCGCTCGATGAGGGATTCCGGCGAATCCGCACCGTCGGCAAAGCTATTCTCGCCACCGGTCTGCTGCTCGACCTCTTCCCTATTATCGGCCTGGTGGTGTCCACTTTTGGTGGCCAGGCCTTACGCTTTTTTCCTATCGGGGCCTTTGGAATTCCGGTCACTGTGGCAGGCATCGTCGTCCTGCTCGGCGTTTGGGTTGCTGAGGGTTTTGCGCTCCCGCGCAGCCACCTCGCAAGTGATTGCGCACGCACCCTCCGGTAAACTGAGAGAAGAACTGCATTCCCGATGACTCTGCTCAAAGCTGTGCGTGGCACGCGCGACCTGCTGCCGCCTGAAACCGAACTCTGGGACCGCGTCGAAGCTACGGTTCGACGGGTCTTCGCCCGCTACAACTTTGGCGAAATCCGCACCCCCATCTTCGAGGACACGCAGCTGTTCGCCCGCGGTGTTGGCGAAGAGACCGACATCGTTTCGAAAGAGATGTACACGTGGGAAGATCGCGCCCGCGCGCAGTCGGAAAAGTCGCAGTCGCTCACCCTGCGCCCGGAAAATACCGCGGGCGTCGTCCGCGCCTATATCGAGCACCAGATGGGCGAAACCGGCCTCCTGCAGAAGCTCTATTACATCGGCCCGCAGTTTCGCCGCGAACGGCCGCAGAAGGGGCGCTACCGGCAGTTCTGGCAGATTGGCGCGGAGGCTATCGGACCGCCCAGCGCTGGATCGGAATCGCCGCTGCGCGATGCCGAGGTGATTGAGATGCTGGCGAGCCTCCTCGACGAGTTGGGCGTCACCGGCTGGAATCTCGTGCTCAACTCCGTCGGATCCTCGACGGATCGGCCTCGCTACGTGGCTGCGCTGCGCGAGGCGCTGGCGCCGGTGAAGCATCAGATGTCCGAGGACAATCAGCGGCGCGCCGAAACGAATCCGTTGCGCGTGCTCGACTCGAAGGACCCCAGCGACGAAGCTATTGTCGCGAGCCTGCCGAAAATCGCCGATTACCTCGACGATGCTTCGAAGGCGCACTTTGCCGCGGTGCTGGCCGCGCTCGATGCCTGCGGCGTGCAGTACGAAGTGAACCCGCGCCTCGTCCGTGGACTGGACTACTATACGCGGACGACATTTGAGTTTACGCACGGCGGTCTCGGTGCGCAAAACGCGCTCCTTGGCGGTGGTCGCTACGACGGTCTGTCGGAGATGCTGGGTGGACCGAAAGCTCCTGGCATCGGGTTTGCCATGGGCCTCGACCGGCTGATTCTGACGTTGCAGGCTGGGCAAGCCGAATCGGCTCCGACGCTGGCCGACGCTTTCATCGCGCCGCTGAGCGAATCGCTCAATGCGGAGGCGTTGGCGCTGGCTCGCTATCTGCGCCGCGTCGGACTCCGTATCGAGCTGGGTGACGGCGCGTTTCGGATCAAGAAGTCGTTCGAAATTGGGAATAAGCTTGCCCGGAACATCGTTCTGCTTGGGGAAGACGAGCAGCGCTCCGGTATCCTGACAGTGAAGAACTTCGCCTCCGGTGAGCAGGCCAAAATTCCGCGCGACCAGCTTGCGCAGGCCTTACAGAACGGTTAGGAACTCCGACTTTGCTCGACTTTCTAGGCACACGCCAACGCACCCACACCTGCGGCGAACTGCGCGCCGCCGACGCGGGCAAGACCGTCACGCTGATGGGCTGGGTGAATCGCCGTCGCGACCACGGCAACCTCATCTTCCTCGATCTGCGCGATCGCTACGGCATCACGCAGATTGTGCTGGACAAGGACCTTTCTCCCGAAGGCCATCCCAAGGCCGAGCACGTTCGCCCGGAATACGTCGTTGCGGCGATCGGCAAAGTCCGTCTGCGCGGCGCCGATGCGATCAACCCAAAAATGATCACAGGCGAAATTGAAATTGCCGCGACCGAACTGCTGGTCCTGAACGACGCCAAGCTGCCGCCGTTTTCGCCCTCTGAAGAGGCGATCGCCAACGAGGAAGTGCGGCTCAAATATCGCTATCTCGATCTGCGACGGCCTGAGATGCAGCACAATTTCGAGATCAGGCACAAAGTCGCGCTTGCGGTCCGCGAATACCTTTCCGCGCAAGGGTTCTACGAGATCGAGACGCCGTTCCTGACGCGCTCCACGCCCGAAGGCGCGCGCGATTATCTTGTGCCCAGCCGCGTGCACCCGGCCAATTTCTACGCGCTGCCGCAGTCGCCGCAGCTCTTCAAGCAGATCCTCATGATCTCCGGCATGGACAAGTATTTCCAGATCGTCCGCTGCTTCCGCGACGAAGACTTGCGCGCCGATCGCCAGCCGGAGTTCACGCAAATCGACCTCGAGATGACGTTCCCGCAGCAGGAAACCATCTTCGCCGTGGTGGAAGGATTCATGGCCGCCGCTTTTGCCGCTGTCGGCGTCGCGCTGCCCGTGCCCTTTCCGCGCATCACCTACGACGAAGCCATGCGCACCTTCGGCATCGACAAGCCCGATCTGCGGCTGCCTGGCCTCACCGACATTCGCCCTGCTTTCACGGCCGAGCAACTACAGACGCTGGCTGTCGATCCCACGCTGCCTGTCGTTGCCGTACGCATTCCCAAAGTCGGCGAGCTTTCGCGCAAGGAGCGCGACGACAATCGCCCGCTTTTCGAGGCGAAGAAGGGCGCGAAGCTGCTCGACGACCTCAAGCGGCTTGAAAAATCTTTCCCTGAGTCGGTCGCGAAGCTCCGTGAGCTGACGCACGCCGAGCTTGACGATCTGCTGGTTATCGTTGCTGGCGATGCGGCCACGCATATCGAAGCCAGCGACACCAAATTCGCAGGCCGCCTTTCCGAGCGCGAGATTGCCGTGCTCTCTGCCGCAGGCAATTTGCGCGTCGAGCTGGCCCGTAAATATGCCGATCGTCACGGCGCGTTCGCGGTCACTGATGCCGTGGTACACGCGCCTGGAACGCCCACCGCGCTTGCCGATGGTTCAGCCGCGTTCCGTCCGTTGTGGGTCACCGACTTTCCCATGTTCGAGCACGATGCGGAAACCGGCTCGTGGCAGCCAGCGCATCATCCCTTTACCTCGCCGCATGAAGAGGACATGGATCGCCTGGTTTCCGATCCTGCCTCGGTGCGCGCGCGCTACTACGACATCGCGATGAACGGCCTCGAGCTCGGATCGGGCTCGATCCGTATCCATCGCCAGGACGTGCAGGAGCAAATCTTCCGCGCGCTCGGCATGTCGGATGAAGAAGCGAAAGCCCGCTTTGGATTCTTCCTTGAGGCGCTGCAGTACGGAACGCCTCCCCATGGCGGCATTGCGCTGGGGCTCGATCGCATTGCGATGATCCTGGCTGGCGCGTCGAGCCTGCGCGAAGTCATTGCGTTTCCAAAGACCGCCAAAGCCATCGACCTGATGGTCGATGCGCCTACTCCTGTCAGCGACGCCCAGCTCAAAGAGCTGCACATTCGGCCTGCGGCTCGAACCTGATTCGAGACGCGCCGATGCCATTCGGAACGAAGACCGTCAAACCAGAGGAGAATTGGCGAAGCCCTCCGCCTGGACGGCCAGTCCTGATAGTCTTGAAGCTTGCCATCCCTTCGTTTGAGGTTCCGGATC
>JBAVUB010000262.1:0-3070 GCA_049696575.1 Acidobacteriaceae bacterium
GCACACATTTACGGCCGGAACCGGCTTGATCACAATCGCCTCATAGGCCATTGAACCTAAACTTAAGTTTGCACGGCAGATCGCCTAATTTAGGAGTCGCATGAGTCACAGAGCTGGTTCCGGAAATCTGCACAGGGCGATAAGTGGAGTTTCTGCCTGACAGCGGGCACGCTGTGCCCAGCGAATCAGGAGAGACAATGAGCAAACGACCGCGCCGGAACCACGCACCGGCCTTCAAGGCGAAAGTGGCGCTTGCCGCCATCAAAGGCGATCGAACACTGGTTGAGCTTGCTGAGCAGTTCGACGTCCATCCCAATCAGATTACCGCGTGGAAGGCGCAGCTCGAGGGCGGAGCTGCCGATGTTTTCGGTCCCGGCAACGGAGCGGCGCAGCCGGCTGTTGACGTAAAGTCGCTGCACGCGAAGATTGGCGAACTGACTCTGGAAAACGATTCCTAAGAAACGGCGACGCCAGGTGCCGGCTCCATAGGCTGGAGAACAAATCCGAATGCCTTGGCGCGCCGATGCAGATTGTTCACTACCCGTGTGCGGTAGCGTGTCTCGTAGTACGATGCACCGGGGTCGACGTATTCCATTCCATGACGCACGGCGTTGTAGAACAGGACTGCGATCTTGCGTGCCGTGGCGGTCACCGCCTTGGCCTTGCCAATGCGCGCCGAGAGCCGCCTGAAGAAGGCGCCCAGCGCTGTTTCGGTCCGTCCAATGGTTACAGCAGCAAGCCGCAGGAGCGCCGAAGCTCGGCTCCCGCAACGGCGCGTTCGTGACGAGAGGATCTTGCCGCCGGAGATTTTGTTGCTCGGCGCCAAACCCAGCCAGGAGGTGAAGTGCTTTGCACTCGGCCAGGCGGAGAGGTCGTCGCCGCATTCAGCGATCAGCTTCAGCGAGAGGTATGGACCGAGGCCGTCGATCTGGGTGATATCCTTTCCAAGCAGCGCGAAAAGCGCCGCGCGAACATCGAAGGCCAGTGCGTTCGCTTGATCGGATCTGGGCCGACCTGATGGCGGCAACGAGTCTGACCTAGGACCGCGAGCGATGCTGAGTTCCTTCAGCACGGCTTCGATCCGGGTGTCGCAGGCAGATGCTTTCTCGTGGTAAACATCGTAGAGGGCGAGTGCCTGCTCAAGCGCAAACAGGTGCTCGGCGCGGTAGGTACCGGTGAGCGCTTTTTCGATCGTCTCAGCACTGGAGTGGCAACGGTAATCGCGCAAGCGGGTCAGCGCCTTGGGGTCACGCTCTCCGGCGAGGATTGCGCGGATGATCCGCAGACCGGTCGCGCTGGTGATGTCGGCAATGACGTGGTGGAGCTGAAGATTCATCTCTGTCAACGCCTTCTGCATGTGCTGGATATGTGAGGCCGCATACTCGAGCAGACGCTCGCGCTGACGCACGTATGCTCGCAGCTCGGCGATCTGGCCTTTGGGCCGAAAGCTGGCACGCAGCAGACCATAAGAATGAAGACGTTGCAGCCACTGCGCATCGCTGACGTCGGTCTTGCGTCCGGGCACGTGCTTGGCATCGCGCGCATTGACAAGGAACACAGTAAAGCCACGGGCATCGAGAAGTTCGAAAATTGGAATCCAGTAGACGCTGGTTGATTCCATAACGACTGTCTCGACGCCGCATTCCTTAAACCAATCCACCAGCCGATGCAGATCGGTCGTGAAGGTACCGAAGCTGCGCACCGGCTCAGGCGTGCGATCTGCCCTTACGGCAGCCATGTGCATAGTCGCCCCGATATCGATGGCAGCCGCGTTCGGGTGGACCATTGGCATCGTACGGTCGACCTTGGATTTCGATCTTTTGCGGTTCATCTCCATTCCTCCTGCTGACGGCGGCGGAAGGGCTGGGCTGCGCAATTCATCAGATTCCTAAACGGGATCGCCGGATGGCGTCACCACTCTCAAGCACGCGACAACCCATGGACCATGTTTTTTAACGGGGTACCTGCCACCAAAATCGTACCGGCCGCTCCCTTCCGGGCGCACTCTAGCACTGACCCGTTTCTTTCCCCGCAGGGGGCGCGTAGCGCCGAGCTCAGTTTTTTAGAGGGCGCGCTCAACAAGGCGGGATTGCTGAGCGCAAAGCGATGATCGACCGTAAACACGATCTGCCGATCACAAAGCAGGCGGACGTTCTGCGCATCAGCCGTGGCAGTGTCTACTACCTGCCACGTCCGATGTCGGCGACCGACCTGGAGGTTATGCGCCGTCTCGACCGGCTGCATCTGGAGTTTCCATTTGCCGGCTCGCGGATGTTGAGAGGCCTGCTGGCTGCCGAGGGGTGCAAGATCGGCCGTCGGCATGTCAAAACGCTAATGCGGCGGATGGGGATAGAAGCACTCTACCGGCGTCCCCGCACCACGAAGCCGGAGCCCGGCCACAAAATCTACCCGTATCTGCTGCGCGGGATGGAGATCACGCGGCCGAACCAGGTTTGGGCGATGGACATCACCTACATCCCGATGGCGCGTGGTTTCGCCTATCTGGCTGTCGTGCTCGACTGGTTCAGCCGTCGCGTGCTGTCATGGCGGCTTTCGATCACGATGGAAGCAGCATTCTGCGTCGAAACGCTAGAGGATGCGTTGGCTCGTCACGGCAAGCCGGAGATCTTCAATACAGATCAGGGTTCGCAGTTCACGGGCTCGGCCTTCACCGGCGTGCTCACCAACAACGACATTGCGATCAGCATGGACGGCAAAGGAGCTTGGCGGGACAATGTCTTCGTCGAGAGGCTATGGCGCAGCGTCAAATACGAGGAGGTGTATCTGCGGGCATACGACAGCATCAGTGAAGCCCGCGCTTCGATCGGCCGTTACCTAGACTTCTATAATGGCCGAAGGCCACACTCGAGCCTTGACGGCACGACACCCGATCATGCTTACTTCACGTTGCTGCCTCTCCGCTTGGCAGCCTAACCCCGGCAGAGGCTCCACTTATCGACGCGGAGATTCTGTTCAGACAACCGGGACCACCTCTCTCGTTGAAAAAGCGATGAAAGAAAACCTGACTGCGCCGCAATTGGCGACGCTGCAATCCGATTTGGATGAGATC
>JBAVUB010000263.1:0-15733 GCA_049696575.1 Acidobacteriaceae bacterium
TCTGTCTTTCAGGGGCGCATGACGTGGGTCACGTCGCAGGTGGTGATGCGCGAACCGGCGCTCAAGGACGAGTACCTGCCATTCGTAAAGCAGGGTGTGGATTATCTCCAGAATGTGATGTGGGACAAGCAAGACGGCGGGTTCTACTGGGGGCTCGACGATGACGGCCGCGTGACGCCGCAGTTCGGCGATGACAAGGATTTGTACGGCGTGGGCTTCTGCATTTACGGGCTGGCAGCCGCGTATCAGGCGACGGGTGATCCGCGAGCGCTGGAGTTGGCGAAGAAGGGCTTTTTGTGGACGGACGAGCATGGGCACGACGCGGTTGACGGCGGATACTTCGAGTTGCTGACGCGGGCGGGCAAGCCCATCGTTCCTGAGGCACCGAGCGGACAGGTGGTGATGCCGACCATCGCGATTGGGCCGGAAAACTACAAGTCCATGAACACGCACATCCATCTACTGGAGGCGTGGACCGAGTTGTACAAGGTGTGGCCCGATCCGAGGCTGCGGGCGAGGCTCGAAGAGATGCTGGCGGTGGTGCGCGACAAGATCGTCGTAGAGCCGGGCGCGATGAATCAGTTCTTCACCAATGCATGGCAGGCGATTCCCGGTCACGATTCGTACGGACACGACGTAGAAACGGCGTACCTGATGCTCGAGACGGACGAGCTGCTGCACGGCAAGGCCAGCGAGAAGACGGAGCGCATGGCGAAGATGCTGGTGGATCACGCGCTGGCGTATGGATGGGACGCGAAGAATGGCGGGTTCTTCCAGTTCGGCACGGCGTTCGACAAGCCTGAAGACACGGACAAGGAGTGGTGGGTGCAGGCGGAGGGACTAAACGCGTTGCTGCTGATGCACGAGCGCTACGGCAAGCAGAATCCGGTCTACTTCGAAAGATTCCTGCAGCAGTGGGCGTTCATCAAAAACCACACGATCGACGCGCAGAATCACGGACTCTGGAACTTGACGACTGCGGACGGAACGCCGGTTGTCCTGGATAAAGGTTCGATCTGGAAGGCCGCGTATCACGACAGCCGCGCGTTTTGGAACGTGAGCGGGCGGCTGCGGAAGCTTGCGGCGGAGTGATGGGGTGGCTGCCACAGCAGCTCGTAAAGCCAGATTCGCATGGCGCGGGGCGCTGTTTTCACTGATAATCTGAGCGCAACAGGCATTTTTCGCTGTCCCCAGGGGTTGCCATCGGTCCGGAACCTGGATCGGAGAGGCAATCTCGACGCGCAGGAGTCGCGTGCATGCCGCAGAAGCGCTTTCTTCTGACCCTGATCAAGCCGTCGCACTACGACGACGAGGGGTACGTCATCCAGTGGTTCCGCTCGGCGATTCCGTCGAACACGCTGGCGGTGCTCTACGGGCTGGCGCTCGACTGCAAAGAGCGGCGGGTGCTGGGCGACGACGTCGACATCGTGATTCGGGCGACCGATGAGACGAACACGCGGGTGCGGACGCGCAGCATCATTCGCCAGCATAAAGGGCAGCCGGGGATGGTCGCGCTGGTGGGGGTGCAGTCGAATCAGTTTCCGCGCGCGATGGACCTTGCGCGGCCGCTGCGGGCGGCGGGCGTTCCGGTGTGCATCGGGGGATTTCATGTGTCGGGCTGCCTGGCGATGTTGCCGGGGATCACGCCGGAACTGCAGGAGGCGATGGACCTGGGAATTTCGCTGTTCGCCGGCGAAGCGGAGGGCCGCTTCGAGCCGGTGCTGGTCGACGCATGGAACGGAGCGCTGAAGCCGCTCTACAACTACATGAACGATCTGCCCTCGCTCGATGGGGTGCCAGCGCCGATTCTGCCGGCGACGCGCGTGAAACGAACGGGCGGGAAGATTACGACGTTCGATGCGGGGCGCGGCTGCCCATTCCAGTGCTCGTTCTGCACCATCATTAATGTGCAGGGGCGCAAGTCGCGGCGGCGGACCGTCGACGACATTGAGGCCATCATCCGGCGCAACCTCCGGCAGGGGATCAACCGGTTCTTCATCACCGACGACAATTTTGCGCGCAACGGCGACTGGGAAAAGGTTTTCGACCGCCTGATCCAAATGCGCGAGCAGGAAAAATGCAACATCAAGTTCGTGATCCAGGTGGACACGATGTGCCACCGGCTGCCGCATTTCGTGGAGAAGGCCGGGCGGGCCGGCGTGGCGCGTGTGTTCATCGGGATGGAGAGCATCAATCCCGACGCGCTGCTGGGCGCGCGCAAGAAACAGAACAAGGTGGGCGAATATCGCAAGATGCTGTTGGCCTGGAAAAAGGCCGGCGTCACGGTGTTTGCCGGGTACATTGTCGGCTTCCCGTCGGATACGCCGGAGTCGGTGCTGCGCGACATCGAAACCATCCAGCGCGAGCTGCCGGTCGATTTGCTGCAGCCGCATTGTCTGACGCCGCTGCCGGGATCAGAGGATCATAAGAAGCTGTTCGACGCGGGGACGTATCTCGATCCGGACCTGAATAAGTACGACCTGGAACACGTGACGCGCGAGCACGAGCGCATGACGCAGGAAGAATGGCAGAAGCTCTACCACGATGCCTGGAGAAGCTTCTATTCGCACGAGCACATGGAGACGGTCCTGCGCCGGTCGGTAGCGACCAATGCGAACCCGGGCAACATGCCGTTCCTGCTGATGTGGTTCTACTACTGCATCGTGCTCGAAGACGTGGATCCGCTGGAGGGCGGCTATCTGCGGCGGAAGTATCGCAGGGATCGGCGGCCGGGGTTTGCGATGGAGAACGCGCTGCGCTTTTATCCGCGGTATGCGGTCGATTTCCTGAAGAAACACTGGCTGCTGGCGCGGCTGGTGTGGCACTACGGGCGGCTGCGGCGGCAGCTGAAGCGGAATCCCGAGGCGCGCAACTACACCGACGTCTCGTTGACGCCGGTAGCCGAAGATGGCTCCTCCGAGGAACTGCTCGCGACGGGCACGCACGATCATCATGCGGGACCGGTGCTGGTGACGCTTCGCTCTTAGGCGGATGCGGACAGCGGCCTGGGAACGCGGCGCAACAGTCCGCGCTGGTTTTCCTTCTCGGGTAATCACTCTCAGTAACACGCAAACTGTGTCCTAACGTGGCACACACTTGCCGAAAAGTTGTAGCCTCCAGCACCGCTCTGGTGACGGCGACCACAGTATTTTTCGCTATAACGGCACAAGATGGCGCAGTTGAGATGCGCGCAAATCCGCTCGCGCCAAAACTCAGCGAACCCTCCTCTTTGTTTGCTGGATTTCGCCGCCCCGGCCCCTTGCTTCGACCAGGCAATCGCGCAGGCGCGGTTTTTGCCGGTTTTTGGAAGGAGCTGCCTGGGTGCGCAAGTACTACCGTTTCATCGATGGCCTACGGAAATTCGCGAAGGCAAGAATCGAACCCGACGAGGCGATCGCGCTGGCGCGCACGCTGCTGAAGAAACGCATCGCGGAACGCGAAGAAAACTTCCTCTGTCTCGCGGAACGAGGAATCTTCCATCACGAGCCGAGCCCCTACCGGCCGTTGCTGGAGGCGAAGCACATCGGTTTCGGCGATCTGCAGTCCTGGGTAGCAAAAGACGGGCTGGAAGGCGCCCTGCGCGCGCTGCAGGCGGAAGGCGTCTACTTCACCGTCGACGAGTTCAAAGGGAAGACGCCGGTCCAGCGCAACGGGCAAACCTTCGTCTGCAATGAAGCGATGTTCGACAACCCCTATCTCTCGTTCGCGTATGAAGTGCGGAGCGGCGCGACGCGGAGCGCGGGAACCAGGATCCGCATCGATTTCGATTACCTGCATCAGCGGTCTCTCTACGATGCTTTCCTGCTTGACCTCCATGGTTGCCTGACCGCGCCCATCGCAAACTGGTTTCCGGTGTTTCCAGGAGCGCCGGGGATCAATTCGAGCCTGCGTTTTGCGCACATCGGCAACCCGGTGCAGAAGTGGTTTTCCCAGGTCGCGGAAGACCAGATGAGGGTGAACTGGGAAAAACGGATTGGAACCAGGACGATCTTCTTCATCCATCGGCTGCAGGGGAATCCGCTGGCGGAGCCGGAATATGCGGGCCTGCAGGATGCGGCGCGCGTGGCGGAATGGGCAGCGACCGCGCTTGAAGAGCATCCGCATTGCGTGGTCTACACCTTTGCGGCTTCGGCGGTGCGCGTGTGCAATGCCGCGGCGGAAAAGAACCTGAATCTGAAGGGCGCGAAATTCCTGGTCACGGGCGAACCGCTCACCCACCAGAAAAAGCGCGAAATTGAGGCCGTGGGCGCAGCCGCGATTCCGGTCTACGGGATTTCGGAAGCGGGCGTGATTGCCGCAGGATGCGGCCAGCCTCACTCCGACAGCGACCACTGCCACCTCTACAAGGACACGACCGCGGTCATTACGCATCGGCAGCTAGTGCCGAATTTCGATCTGACGCTGGATGCATATTTGTTCACCAGCCTGCTGTACGAGTCGCCGAAGCTACTGCTGAATGTCGGCATGGGCGATTACGGGAACCTGCAGACGGGCGGATGCAACTGCGCGTTCGCGGAGTTGGGATTCGATACGACGCTGGGCGCCATCAGCAGCTACGAAAAGCTGACCGGGGAAGGCGTGACTTTTATCGACACGGATTTTGTTCGGATCATCGAAAAGGAGCTGCCGGAGCGGTTCGGCGGCAAGAGCACGGATTACCAGCTGGTGGAAGAGGAAGACGCAGATGGGTTCACGCATCTGCAGCTGCGGGTAAGCCCTCGCGTAGGCAGTGTCAACGAGGGTGAGCTGCTGGACAAATTTATGGTTTTGCTGCGGCGCGGTGAAGACAGCCCGGAATCGTGGGCGCAGTCGGGAGTGGAGATGTGGCGCCAATCGGGGATGGTGCGCGTCCAGCGCGACGATCCCGTGACGACAAGGAGCGGGAAGATTCTGCCGTTCTTTCTGCGCAAACGGAACGCAGCCACGGCAACCGCCGCAACCAAATAGGAGAAAGTCATGGGATTCCCGACACAACGACTGAGAAGGCTTCGCCAGAATGAAGGGATTCGCGGCCTGGTTCGCGAGAACCAGCTGTCGGCCAGCAAGTTCATCCTGCCGCTGTTCGCGGTGCCGGGAACCGGCATTCGCAAAGAGATTGCTGCGCTGCCAGGAAACTATCACTTGTCGATCGACGAGCTGGTGGAAGAGGCGTGCGCGGTAAAAGACCTGGGGATTCCGGCGGTTCTGCTTTTTGGGTTGCCCGCGACGAAGGACGAACAGGCCTCCGGCTCCTATGCGCCCAATGGCATCGTGCAGCAGGCGGTGCGCGCGATCAAGCGCTCGTGCCCCGATGTGATCGTGATCACCGATGTATGCGCCTGCGAGTACACGCTGCACGGCCACTGCGGATTCATCAAAAATGGCTACCTCGACAACGACTCGTCGCTGGAATTGCTGACGAAGATTACGGTGTCGCACGCGGAGGCGGGCAGCGACATGGTGGCGCCGGCGGCCATGCTCGATGGTCAGATCGCGGCGATGCGGGCCGCGCTGGACGGCAAAGGATTTGGGAATGTGCCGATCATGGCTTACGCGGCGAAGTACGCTTCGAAGCTCTACGATCCATTCTTTAAGGAAGGAACGAATTCCGCGCTGGCGTTCGGAGACAAGAGAACGCACCAGATGGATTACTCCAACGCCGACGAGGCGATGCGCGAAATTGCGCTGGATATCGAGGAAGGCGCGGACATCGTCATGGTAAAACCGGCCCTCTTCTATCTCGACATCGTGGCGCGGGCGAAGCGAGAGTTTCACATGCCGCTGGCGGTTTACAACGTGAGCGGCGAATACTCGATGATCGATGCCGCGGCGCGCATGGGGCGGCTGAATCGCGATGCCATCATGCTGGAAGCGCTGACCTCAATGAAACGTGCCGGTGCTGACCTGATCATCACTTATTTCGCAAAGCGAGCCGCCGAGGTGCTGGAGCGGAAAACGGGATCGGCGTACGGACACGTTGAGGCAGAGGTTCTGGAGGAAGCGCTGGCCAAGGTCCGGTGAAAGAGCTTCTCTGGGAAAGTAAGCAGGAGCCGAGCGGGCCTGAGGACGGGAAATCCGAGCCGAACGGGACTTCGCAGGGCGGCTTCTTGCCGAACGGTTCCCCCAAAAGGGCGTTCGATGAATTCGATCCGCTGGCTCCGCCGGAGCCGCGCGGGGCTCTCGACTTACGCGCCTTCATCGACCTACTCGAAGATACGGGGCGTCTGCTCCGGATCAAAGAGAGGATCGACTGGAAATTCGGGGTCGGCCGCTGGACCCGAGCCAGGCGCAAGCCTCTGCTGTTCGAGAACGTCAAGGCCTACCCTGGGCAGCACGTGTTTACGAACGGGCTCGCGGACGCGGCTTGTATCGGCCTGGCACTCGGTTTTGAACCGGGAACACCGTATGAGCGGGTGATCGCACAAGCACGCAAACGGTTGCATGATCCAATCGCGCCGAAGATGGTGCCGACCGGGCCGGTGCTGGAAAACGTAGTTCCCTCTATGGTGCTCGACCTGCTTGAGTTCCCTGTTCCGCAGTGGAGCCAACACGATGCCGGCCGTTATATCGGAACCTGGCACCTGAACATCAGCAAGGACCCGGAGACCGGGCAGCGCAACGCAGGCGTGTACCGCATGCAGTTGCTGGAGCCGAGGAGGGCAACCATCAGCGCCTCGAAGGGCAGCGATCTGGCGCGGCATGTCGCCAAGGCCGAAGCAAAAGGAATGGAGCTGCCCATGGTGGTGGCGATCGGCGCACCCGAGGCTACCGTCATCGCGGCCGGCGCGGCTTGCCCCGCGGGCATGGACGAATTCGAACTGGCCGGCGCTCTGCAGCAGCAGCCTGTCGAACTCATCGACTGCGGGCACCTTGAAGTTCCCGCGTATTCGGAAATCGTGATCGAGGGCTTCATCCATCCTGAGGTTCGCGTCCAGGATGGACCGTACTTCGATTACTACGGACGACCGAACACGAATCCGAATGCGTTCCTCTTTGAAGCGACGCGGCTGATGTATCGCAACGATCCGATCTTCCGCGGCAGCGGCATCGGCCGACCGGGCGCGGAGGATCATCAGCTATTCGCGTTTCTGGCCCAGCTGGGACTCGTGGATTTCCATGGGTCGCGGCTGAAGCAGATGCTGCAGAATTTCCTATGGAAGCGGCGTGCTTTTGACATGCTGCAAAAGGTGGGAAGACTCGGGAGCGAGCTGCGCCGGCGCAAATAAGATGCATGCTGCGCCGGAGCGCGACGGATGGCACGGACGGACCGGAGCTTAAACGTCCATATATGATTCGGGGATGCCCGCCGACAACGCCCACAGCGAAATTGCGGAAAGCGCAGAGAATCCGAACCGGCGGCGATGGACCATTGCAACCCTGCTGGGGCTGGGCGTGCTGGTCAATTACTTCGACCGGGTGAATCTTTCCGTCTCGCATGACGCGCTGTTCGCGGCGTTTGGGATTTCCGACTTTACCTTTGGATTGCTGCTCGGCGCGTACAACTGGACTTATGCGCTGTGCCAGCTACCCTCCGGCGTCCTGCTGGATCGATTCGGCGTGCGGCGCGTGGGATGCGTGAGCACGTTCCTGTGGAGTCTTGCCTCCTTCGGTGCGGCCATCACTCCCGGGCTTGGTGGATTCTTCGCGGCGCGCTTCCTGCTGGGCGTCGGCGAGGCTCCGTCGTTTCCAGCAAGCGCCAAAGCCGTCGGGTACTGGTTTCCGCCGCGCGAGCGAAGCCTGGCGACCAGCTTCTTCGATGGGGCAGCGAAACTGGGGCCGGCGATTGGCGTGCCGCTGATTGGATTGCTGCTGCTGCGGGTTGGATGGCGGCTGAGTTTTGCGGCCACCGGCGTCGCCAGCCTGCTTTATTTCCTGCTCTTCTGGGGCATCTATCACGATCCTCCCCAAAAGCAACTTGCTGCAACGCCGGTCCGGGACGCTCCCCTGAGTACGCGTCGCGTGCCACTCAGTTATCTGCTGCGCCGGCGGAAGGTACTCGGCCTGGCGGTGGGATTTGGTTCCTATAATTACGTTTTCTATCTGCTCCTCACCTGGCTGCCGGTGTATTTATCGAGAACGCTGCACATCGATCTGGCGCATTCGTTTCTCTACACCGGAATCCCCTGGCTATTTGCAACCGCCGCTGATCTTTTTGTCGGGGGCTGGATGGTGGATGCGCTGATTCGCCGTGGATGGAGCGCGAATGTGGTGCGCCGCACCGTGCTGATCTCGGGAACCGCGCTGGGGCTGGGAATTCTGGGAGCGGCGGGAGCGCACACGGTGAGCCATGCGGTCTTCTGGATCAGCGTTTCCATCGGCGGATTGTCGGCCGCCGCGCCGGTGGGGTGGTCGGCGCCATCGCTGATTGCCCCCGGTGACAGCGTAGGGTCGGTAGGCGCGATCATGAACACCTCGAATCAGATTTCCGGAATCTGCGCGCCTGCGGTGACGGGATATCTGGTTGGAATTCGGCATTCGTTCAGGGCCGCGTTCTTGGTGGCTGCGGCGTATCTGGTTGTAGGAATCGCCAGCTACATCTTTCTGCTGGGAGAGATACGGCCCATCGCGGAACCGGAGTACGGTTCCTAGAAAGCCGGCGGCGGGAATTTCAGGTTCGCTTCGGCGCGACGGTGGCTCGCATGGAACCGGTCGAGATACCGCCGTCGACGAGCAGCGTTTGTCCGGTGACGTAGCCGCTGGCTTCGGAGGCGAGAAAGACGATGGCGCCATCGAGGTCGTGCGGCTGGCCGGGCCGTTTCATCGGAATGCGGTCGACTAAGTAATCCACCCACTCCTGGTTCTCATAGAGAACCTGGTTCTGTTGCGTCCTGAACCAGCCGGGCGCAAGACAGTTCACGGTGATGCCGAATTGGCCCCAGTCATCGGCGAGGCTCATGGTCAGCTGCCGAATACCGCCGCGGCTTGCGCCGTAGGGTGCGAGCCCCGCGTAGCCAAAGACGCTGGTAACGGAGCCGATGTTGATGATGCGCCCGTAGCTGTGCCCTTTCATGCCGCGCGCCACGGCCTGAGCAACGAAGAAGCTGCCGCGCAGATTGGTATCGAGGACCAGATTCCAGTCGTCCCAGGAGACGTCGAGCGCGGGTTTGCGGACATTGCATCCGGCATTGTTGACGAGGATGTGAATTTGGCCGAATGCGGCTTCGGCCTCAGCGGCCATGCGCTGGATGCTGGCGTGATCACGCACATCGAGCTCGAGCGACAGCGTGCGGCGGCCGAGGGCGCGGATTTCCGTTTCGAACTCGGCCAAGGATTCGCGATGGCGACTGGTGAGGATCAGATCCGCTCCGGCTTCGGCCAGTGCGCGAGCGAGATACTGGCCAAGGCCGCGGCTGGTACCGGTGACCAGAGCGACCTGGCCGGTGAGGTTGAAGAGCGCTTCGCTCATGCGGCGTTCTCCGGCCTCGGGGCGAGAACGATCTTCATCAGGTTCGGCTCGTGCGCATAGAGGCGCTCGAACCAGCGCGGGCCTTCTGCGAGGGGCGCGACGGCGGTGATGAGCGGCTTGACCTGAATCACTCCGCGGCTGATGAGATCGATGGCCTGCGGGTATTCCCCGGAAGAAGCAGCCGTGCCCTGGAGACGCAGCTGACGGCTGACCACCACCTGCAGAGGCAGGTTGACTTGCGTCGTGATGTTGCCGATGAGGGTGACGGTGCCGCCTTTGCGCGTGGAGTGGATGGCGGCCTGGATGGTCTCGTCGCGGCCTACCGCCTCGAGAGCCACGTCGACGCCGGAGCCGGTGCTACGCAGAACTTCTTTGACGAGATCGTCGCCGGAAACGTGAAGGACCTCCGTTGCGCCGAGGGATTCGGCGAGGCGAAGGCGCGTTGCATCGACATCGGCAATGAGAACGCGGCTGCAACCGGCGGCGCGCGCGGCCTGCAGCGTGAGCAGTCCGATCATCCCCGCGCCGATGACAAGGGCGGTCTCTCCGCCACGGATTTCGCTGACCTTCACAGCGTGGAGCGCGACGGAAACCGGCTCGAGCATGGCGGCTTCGGCAAAGGACATCGAATCCGGAAGCCGATGAACAATTTGCTCAGGCACGGTTACGTATTCAGCGAAAGCGCCGTTGCGCCGGTATTCGCCGCAGGAAACGCCGATGACCTGGCGGCGATCGCAGAGGTTCATCTCTCCGCGCAGGCAGTATGGACATGCCCCGCAGTAGACCGTGGAGTCAAAGGTGACGCGGTCGCCGGGCTGAAAAGCGATTACCCCATCACCGGCGGCCGCGACGACTCCAGCCGCTTCGTGGCCCATCACGATAGGGGGAATGCGCCGGCCAGAGGAGCCATCGTAGCCGTGGACGTCGCTGCCGCAGATCCCGCATGCGGCAACCTGAATGAGAAGCTCGCCGGGAGCGGGCGCCGGCTGGGGCAGATCGAGCAACTCCAGATGCTTGTACTCGCGGAGCAGCAGCGCCTTCATGCATCCAGTGTGCCACGCTGGGGAAGGTTGCGGGTGTAGCGTGGTCAACGCGCATCTCGACGGCTTTCCAGGTAAAATGCGGCGGGAGCAAATCCGGGGTGCGGGAGAATCCCAGCGTTGCAGGGTGCAACCAGAGGAGCGGCAAACAAAATGACAATACCGGAGACGAATCGCAGGGAATTTCTGAAGACGGGCAGCGCGGCGCTGGCCGCCACAGCTGTGGCCTGGAATGCCTCCAGTTACGCGGCGATTGTGGGCGCGAACGACCGCGTGCGGGTGGGCGTGGTGGGCTGTGGCGATCGCATGAAGCAATCGCTCATTCCGGCGTTTCTTGAAAACAGCAGGGAACAGAACTTCGAGTTGGTCGCGGTGTCGGATCTCTGGAGCCGGCGGCGGGAAGAGGGGGCGGCCTACATCGAAAAACTCGGCGGCGCCAAAGTCGATACGGTTCGCAACAACGACGAACTCTACGCGCGCAAAGATGTGGACGCAGTGCTGGTGGCGACCGCCGACTTCCAGCATGCCATGCACGGCGTGGAGGCGGTGAACGCAGGGCGCGACGCCTATGTGGAGAAGCCGACGGCACACCGTATGGAAGATGCGCGCGCTTTCCTGGCCGCAGTGAAACGAACCGGGAAGATTGTGCAGGTGGGAACGCAGCGGCGCTCCACGCCTTCGTACCAGAAGGCGGCCCAGTATATTCAGTCCGGTCAGTTCGGGGACATCGTGATGGTGGAGATGACGTGGAACGTGAACCAGCCCGGCCGCTGGCGCCGTACCAGCGTCGTGCCGCTGCTCAAAGAGGAGGACACGGACTGGAAGCGCTA
Organism: Acidobacteriaceae bacterium; assembly: GCA_049696575.1. Classification (GTDB taxonomy): domain Bacteria; phylum Acidobacteriota; class Terriglobia; order Terriglobales; family Acidobacteriaceae; genus Palsa-343. The sequence goes on from JBAVUB010000263.1 coordinate 11,256, forward strand.
TCTGATGAACCTCCCGTACGAACCCTTCGACGCGAGGAAATATCTCGAGTTCCGTTTGTTCTGGCCTTATTCGTCGGGCATTCCGGATCAGTGGCTGGTGCATCAGATCGACACTGTGCACTGGTTCAGTGGATATCCGCATCCGCGCAGTGTGGTGGCGAATGGCGGAATTTACGCCTGGCACGATGGGCGCCGCAACTGGGACACGATGACGGCTGTTTTCGACTACGGTCCGGCGAGCGATCCCTCCAAAGGATTTCAGGTGCTGTATTCGTCGCGCATGACGAACTCCGCGGGTGGCGTCAAGGAGCTGTATTACTCCAACGGCGGGATGATCGACATGGACAAGAAGCAAGTCTCGTCTGAAGGTGGTTTGACAGCGAAATACGCGGCGGAAATGGGGATGAAGCAGAATCTGCTCGGGAACTACTCGCTGGGCGGCGACGAAGGTTCGGCTGCGACGGGAGCGGATACAGGAAAAGACCCGATGACTTCTGCGAACATGAAGAACTGGATGGAATGCGTGCGTTCGCGAAAGACGCCTAACGCGCCGATCGAAGCGGGCTACAGTCACTCGATTGCTTTGTGCATGAATATTGCGGCGATCCAGACCGGCAGCCGCGTCACCTTCGACGACGAGAAGCAGGAAGTGATGGTGGGAGGCAAGCCGTATGTGGTCCAGGTTAGCGCTTAGCGGATTGCTGGCGTTGATGATGTCGGGCGCGCATGTCCGGGCAGCCCAAACCGGCAAGGGCGTGCAGGTCACCGTGGAAGAAGCGCAGCGCCGGGTCGATATCAGCATCGACGGTGCGCCTTTCACGTCGTACATCTGGCCCGATACGCTAGCCAAGCCAGTCCTGTTTCCGCTGATCGCCGCGGACGGTACAGTGTTGACGCGCGGCTATCCGCTCGCGCCGGGTCCCGGCGAGCGCACCGATCATCCACATCACGCTGGCATGTGGTTCAACTACGGCAACGTCAACGGATTCGATTTCTGGAACAATTCCGACGCGATTCCCGTGGCAAGACGGCCAAAAATGGGGTCGATTTTCCAGAAGAAAATTCTTTTCGCGAAGAGCGGAGCGGAGCAGGGCGAACTGGGCGTCGAATCCGGATGGATTACGGGTGCGGGCCAGCCCATCCTCGACGATACGACCCGATACGTTTTCTCGAGTCTGGGTGACGCGCGCGCGATCGACCAGATCACGACGCTGCGTGCGCTCGATCCCGCGGTCTTCAACGACGACAAAGAAGGGCTGTTGGGAATCCGCGTGGCCAGCTGGCTGGAGTCGCCCACCGAAAAGGGTGGCACCTTCACGGATGCGAGCGGAAAGGCGACGCAGGTATCGGCAACGGGTTCGGCCGGAGCGAGCGGCGTCTATCTCACCAGCGAGGGCAAGCGCGGAGACGCGGCGTGGGGCACGCGCGGGCGCTGGTGCACGCTCACAGGAATAAACAGCGGCAAGACTTATGTGATCGCCATTCTCGATCACCCCGAGAATCCTGGCTATCCAACGTACTGGCACGCGCGCGGGTATGGATTGTTCGCAGCCAATCCTCTGGGGCGGCACATCTTCGATCCCGCTGCGCCCGCTCTGAACTTCACCATCGATAAAGGGCAGACCGCTACGTTTCGGTACCGGGTGCTCCTTTACACGCACGCGGTGACCGCGGAAGAAATGAATCGGCAGGCGGATCGATTCGCCGCGGAGTATCGATGATCTGCCGATAGACGGCGCTATTTTAGCTGGTACAGCGCTTCGGCGTTGCCGCGCAAAACGCGACGCGCAATCTCCCCGGCGCGATCGCGCGTAATCTCACCGTCTTCGAGCATTCCGGTGAGGGCGATTCCCAGCGCCTGGCGCGCATTTCTGCTGGCGATCCAGGTGGATTCGGGCCAGCCCATTTCGTCGGAGTAAGGATAGCCATCGCTGCCGAACAGAACCTTCTCCGGCTCAAACTCCAGCCATTCGCGCAGCCATCGCGCTTCGGTGCGCGGGGTGAGCAGGAGATCCTGACCGGAAATATCCAGATAGACATTTGGCTTTTGCAGGAGGGATCCGATTTCCCGCACATACGGCCAGCCGCCATGCAGCAGGACGAAATTCGTTCGGCGGAGGCGCGGGTCGTTGAAGACCGGCTCGAGCAGCAGAGGATTGACGCCGGTGACGGAAAAGTAGCTGCCAGCTCCAGCCATCGCGTGCAGATGGACCGCCATGCCGAGGCGGCCGCATTCGGCGGCGATGTAGCGGAACAGGAAATCCTGGAGAAGCTTGTAGTCGTTCGCATCGGGCGTGCCGCCGCGAATCCAGCGAGCGTAAATGTTCTCCACTTGCGCGCGTGGCGGATCGCTGAAATCGAACGAGCGCAGATACGCTACTTCAAATTTTTCGGCGACTGCTCCGCCGGCTTTCTGGCGTTCGAGCGTGGGTGTGACCACTTGGGTGAGGTACGCGTTCAGCGTGGGCGGCGGCGCGGACAGTTTTGCCGCGTAGAGGTAGCGGCGGCGGACGAGCTCCTCGAGCGCGAAGAATTGCCGGCGATCCGGAGACGCCGCGGCCATTCCGCTGTTGTCGAGCGGAAAGAGCAGCGCGTCGACATAGGGAACCCAAAGGAATCGGGGCGGCTCGACTCCGGTTCCCATGGCGACGCGGTTGGCAAGCATCGTGCCGATCTTCGCCTGATCGAGCACCCAAGCTGGGTATTGCTCGCCGTGCTGCGCTTTCAAGCGGCCGCGCGCGTCATTTAACCGCTGCAATCCGGCGGCGTCCAGAGGCGGCGGCGAATCAAATCCATAGAGCGCTTTCCAGGCCGCGGCGAGGAGCGGAAAATCGGGGCGCAGAGCGGGCGGATCGGACTGCGGCTCCATGTTCGAAACGGGGAGCGCGTCGAATTCTTTTTCGGTCGCGTCGAGCGGCGGCGCGAGGACCGGGTGCGCGTGGTTATCGATGGCCTGGATGGCGTCGATCGCCTGCGCGAGGTCCGGATCGATCGTCGAGGCCGCACCTTCGCCGGTGGCCGGAGCATCATGGCTGCTGCAGGAGAGGATTGCGATGAGCAATCCTGTTACGGCGAATGCACGCAGAAGCAGCGTCTTCACGCATCCAGTTTGCCACGGTCACTGTCGACGATGCGCACGCGTTTTTTCTCATGGCGTGGTTGCCGGGGGAGCGTGACTTTCCGGGCCTGTGGCGAGGGTGGTGAGGTTGTCGAGCGTAAAGACCGCGGGCGCCGGAGAGCCATCGGCGTTCCAGAGGTCGTGTTCGGGCGCCCAGTAGAGGACGCCGAGTCCGTTGGGCGCTTGGCGCACGGTGTTGACCAGATCGACCATGAACTGCAGTCGGCCCTGCGGCGTGACGGGCCAGAGCATGTCCTGGTTGTTGGGTGCATGCGACGGTGTGTAGCCGGTTTCCATCACGAGAAAATCTTTGTGATAGCGGCGCGCGCATTCCTGCATGTTGTCGCGGAGCTCCTCGAGCGTCCCATGGCCCCAAGGCGGATAGAAGCTCTCCGCGATGATGTCGTAGTGCACGTGGGCGGCGTTGAGATGGTCGAAGAACCACTCGGTCGTGTCCCAGTGACCGCCTTTGTCGATGTGAATCGCGATACGGGGAGGCGTGTCGCCGGCACCGGACTGGACGCCGCGGATTCCCGGCTTGAGGAGTTGCGTGAGGCGCTTCCATTGCTGCGCATCGTCATACGGAGCCGGCGGATTGTATTGCGCGGAGCCGGGAACCTGGAGCTGCGCGAACTGTGTCGTGGGCGTATTTCTCCCACTGCTTTGCCAGTTCGTCGAAATTCATTTCTCGCCAGGCGACGGGAATGTCCTGATGCTGCGGGTCGGCCCAGGTATCGGAGAAGTGCAGGTCGAGAATCAGGATGGCGCCGGCGGATTTGATTTTCCTGGCCAGGGGAATGGCGTTTTCCAGCGTGTTATCGGGAGCGTTTCTTACCGGCGAGACGAAGACGCGAACGCGGAACGCCGTCCATCCGTGATGCATGAGGATGGTGGTCTCGTCACTCGGCTTGCCGTCCTCCTGATACGGCGGAAGCGGCCACCGCGTGGGAGCGTCGAGGGCCGAGGGGTCTGCGCCGAGGAAGAACTTCGAGGGCAGGCCGGTTTTCTGGGCCAGCGCCGGAACTGCCGCGAGGAAAAAGAGGATCGCTGTGCCGGCTATTGTGCTGGTTCGGGCTCCTACCCCCCACCCCCCTCCCCCTGGGGGTGGGCCAAATGGTTCATTCTGCGAGGCGAATTGGGTACCGTACGTCAGGTATTACCCTCCTTCGTACCGCTCTCCGAGACTAGCTAAGGAATCGCGGCGCGGATTCAGCAGCCGGGTCGCTTCCTCCGAGAGCCGCCAGGCGCCGGGCAGCCTCGTTGCGGATGAGGCGGGTGAGCGCCTCCCTGACCAGAGCAGCCGTCTCTTTGATACCGGTGTACTCTTCGGCCTGCCGAAGCAATTCGTCGTCAAGGGCGA
>JBAVUB010000264.1:0-25249 GCA_049696575.1 Acidobacteriaceae bacterium
GGATTTCCCGGTCCCGGCTTGATCAGATAGACAAACGCCGTGTCGCCGTTATGCTGGATCGCCGAAGACGGAACCATGATCTGGTTCTGGAGCGTATCCACCAGCAGCCGCGTGTTGACGAATTCATTGGGAAACAGCACCCCGTTTGCGTTCTGAAATTCCGCGCGCAGCTTCACCGTACCCGTGGTCGTGTCGATCTGATTGTCGACCGTAGCTAGTCTTCCCGTTCCAATCTGATTCGTGTTGGTACGATCCCAGGCTTCAACGCTCAGTTTTGCGCCCTTGTGCATCTGCGCCAGCACCTGGCTCAGATTGTCTTCAGCCAGCGTAAAGATGACCGTGATCGGTTGCATTTGCGCGACCACCACCAGGGTCGTCGTGGAGTTCGCCGTTACCAGGTTGCCGGGGTCCATCAGACGCAGACCGACCCGGCCCGTAATCGGCGAAGTGATATGGCAATAGCTCACCTGCACCTGGTCGTACTGCACCGTCCCTTCGTCGTTCTTCACCGTTCCCTGGTCCTGCAGCACCTGCTTTTGCTGGTCTTCCAGAGTCTGCCGCGGAATCGCATTCTTCGCCCATGCCGTCTGATAGCGCTCCAGATCCATTTGCGCTTCGGCCAGCAGGTTTTGATCGCGCTCCAGAGTTCCCTGGGCCTGCGCCAGCTGCGCTTCATAAGGGCGCGCGTCGATATCGATCAGCGGATCGCCCTTCTTCACGTATTGCCCCTCGCGATAATGCACCTCCGCGATGACCCCCGTGACCTGAGCGGTAATTTGATCCGTGTAGACCGCGGTGACCGTCCCGATGGCCGGCAAATAAATACCCAGGCTGCCGGTTTTCGAGGTCGCGGGAACCACCGGGATGGGTCCCGTTATCATCCCGCGACGGCCGCCGGCGCCCATGGCTGCCGCCTGGCTCTTTTGGTGCTGGGTGATGACCCAGTAAAACAGCAGGCCGAAGGCGATCAGGACCACCGCCCAGATCCAGCGATGGCGACGCTTCCGGGCTGGAGGCGTGGTGGACGGAGGCTGCTGATGATCCGGCGGGGCAATCGATGCGGAAGGTTGGGAGCTCATCTTCTGTCGTGTCGGTATTTTTTCGGTCTTAATCGTTCAAAGTGGGTTTTCCGAGGGGGAACAACGTGGGCCGCCCGCACAAGCGACGGGCGAAATCGCGTCAAATCCGGAGTTTACCATCGCAGCGAACGGAGCTGTCCCGAATCCCGAACACGAATGTTATGGGCGGAAACGTCTCCGTGGCAGAGGTGTAACGACATCGGTTCTGCTGCGGCATTGCAGTTAAGGACGAGCGAGCAGCGCAAATGGTCGCAAACTGGATCGCCGCACCGATGGACCCCGAAAATTCGCCTCGTCTTCGCTGTGTCCGGGCCAGGGAAAGACCTTGCCGCGAAACCGTTACTGGAAGGTGTCCGAGAACCCGGCAAGCGAAGCCCGCCAGGATACTATCGACTCATCGGTAACAACTTACGATTGATGCGACTGCATCCAACCCACTACCCTCGCATGGCTCCGCCGCAATCATTTCCCCTGCGGTCGCAGCCTGAAGAACTCCTCTCGTGACTGCATGAACGGCAACGGTAAATCGGGTACCCACCACGCGTGGGGCGATCGCATTCGCGCCCTGCGCAACGTGCCCACGGTGCTCCATATTCTTTGGGAGTCCGGCCCCGCCGTTGTTACATGGGGATTAATTCTCCGCGTTCTGGTCTCCGTCACCCCCTGGGCGATCGGTTTTGCAGCCTCGCGCATCATCGGCGGCGTCAAGCAAGCCATCGACCACCAGCCTTTGCCGTCGCACTTCTGGTGGATCGTCGCTGCCGAAGTCGCCTTCGCGCTGCTTAATGGCGCGCTCTCCCGCGCCATCGACTACAGTGATTCCCTGCTTTCCGACCGCTACACCCACTACGTCAGCGTGCGGGTCATGCGCCAGGCCGCGCGGCTCGACCTCACCACCTACGAAGACCCCGACTTCTACGACCGCCTCGAGCGCGCACGCGTCCAGGCCACCGACCGCCTCGCCATGATCCAGCAGATGGGCCGGCTTTTTCAGCAGAGCCTGACGACGCTGATCTGGTCCATCCAGCTGGTCTGGTATTCGCCCTGGCTCCTGTTGCTGCTCATCGTTGGCGTTGCTCCTTCCTTCGTCGCTGAAACCCACTTCGCCTTCCTCGGCTACGCAAAGAATTTCCGTCAGACCCCCATCAAGCGCATCATGGACTACCTGCGCATGGTGGGCGGCAGCAAAGAGGCCGCCAAGGAACTGAAGCTCTTCAATCTCGGCGATTACGTCACCGGCCGTTTCACCGCCCTCTCCGAACAGATTTACGGCGAGAATGTCGAGCTTTCCCGGAAGAAGCTGCTGGTTGGCGGTCTCCTCTCGCTCGTCGGCACCTGCGGCTATTACGGCGGCTATTTGTATGCCATTGTCGAGGCCGTCCACGGCCGCTATTCCATCGCGTCCTTCTCGCTGATCACCATCGCCATCCAGCAGTCCAGCGCGAATCTGCAGCAGGTCTTCTCCGTCGCGTCCGGCATCGCCGATCAGGCGCTCTTCCTCACCGACCTCATTGCCTTCTTCGACATGAAGCCGACGGTGCAGTCGAAGCCCAACGCGCTCCCCGCGCCCCGACCCATCCGTCGCGGCTTCGAGTTCCGCGACGTTTCCTTCGCTTATCCCGGAACCGAGCGGCGCGTCCTGAAGAACTTCAACTTCACCATCGAGCCCGGCCAGCGCATCGCGCTCATCGGCGAAAATGGCCAGGGCAAGACCACCGTCGTCAAGCTCATCACCCGCCTCTACGATCCCACCGAAGGCCAGATCCTTCTTGATGGCGTCGATCTGCGCGAATACTCCCTCGACGATCTGCATCGCGAGATGGGCGTCATCTTCCAGGATTTCATGCGCTACGAAATGACCGTCCGGGAGAATATCGGGGTCGGCCAGGTCGAAGTCCCCCACACCGACGAAGAGATCGCGCTCGCGGCGCAGAAAAGCCTTGCCGCAGAGGTTGTCAAAAACCTTCCCGGCGGCTACGACCAGATGCTCGGCCGCCGCTTCGTCACCGGACTCGATCTTTCCGGCGGCGAGTGGCAGCGCATCGCTCTCGCCCGCGCTTACCTCCGCGACGCGCAGTTGCTCATTCTCGACGAGCCCACCGCCGCCCTCGACGCGAAGAGCGAACTGGAAGTCTTTGAGCGTTTCGCCGAACTGACCGCGGGCAAGATGGCTCTGCTCATTTCCCATCGATTCTCAACGGTGCGCATGGCCGACCGCATCGTGGTGCTTGCCGGCGGTCAACTTGTGGAAGAGGGAACCCACCAGCAGCTGATGGCGCTGGGCGGCCAATACGCGGAGATGTTTGAGATGCAGGCGGCCAGTTATCGCTAGCCAGGTTGCGCGCCACGGAGCTGATGGAGCTGTGTTATGACGGGTCAGACGACGATGATCAACGAACAGCGCTTGCGGGACGCGGGTCTGGTGCCGGAGAAGCTTCGCGCCGCCGCTCGCGAAGATGCGCATCGTTGGGGTGCCGACCATGGCTCTCGGGACCTGACTGCATTTGACGCTCGCGTCGAATCGGCCCGCCATCATCTCGACGATTTGTTCCGGGAACTCGATCAGCTGCCCACCGAAGGCTGGCCCGGACCCGAGCCCCTGCTCGAGATTCGCGAGAATCCGCGCATGATGCGGTCGGTCCTGGCCGAGCTCCGCACTGTCCGCCGCAAACTCCGCCGCCTGCCCCACGCCGTCACCGGTGACCATCAGGACGAACCGCGCGCCATCGCGGTCGCCTCCGCCTACCTCGCCGCCAGCGGCTCCATCTGGAATGCTGACGCCTTTCGCATCTATCTCGACGAGCTGCAGCGCTCGGAGCCTCTGCTGCTCGAAGAGCTATGGGTACTGCCCGTCGCGCTGCGCTTCACCCTGCTGGAGCTCATTCTCAAACAGGCCGGGGCGCGCCTTCAGGCTCTCTCTTTTCCCGACAGGGTTCCATGCTTCGACGGCCCGGCGGGCGATCCCGCCTTCGCCAGGCTCCTCACCACTCGTATCCAGTCCCTGCGCGAGATCGCCTATGTCGACTGGTTCTTCGTCATGGAGCCACTGGTCGTCTTCGATGCGATCCTCCGCGAAGATCCGGCCGAAGCCTACGCGCACATGGACTTCGACAGCCGGGAGGTCTACCGCAAACAAGTCTCGCGCATCGCGCGCTTTTCCGACTGCACGGAGAACGAGGTTGCCCGTTGCGCCATCCAACTGGCCACAGTGGCGCAGCAACGACCCGTCGTCGACGAGCGCGTCCACCTTCGCCGCGCCCACGTGGGGTACTACCTCATCGATCGCGGATTCGAAGAGCTAAAGTCTCCCATCGGCTACCATCCCCGCTTCATCGATCGCGTCCGCGATGCCTTGCACCGTTATGCCGACGACTTCTACATTGGCGGCATCGAGGTCCTCACTGTCCTTCTCATCGGTGCGGTGTTGCTGCCGCTCATTCCGAACCACTCCATCCTCGGTGGCCTGACCCTGGCGTTTCTGCTCCTGCTCATTCCCGCCACCCAGGGCGCGGTGGACTTGGTCAACAACACCATCTCCTCCATCTTTCGCCCGCTGCCGCTGCCGAAGATCGACCTCACCGATGGCATCCCCGCCGACTTTACCACGCTGGTGGCCGTTCCCACCCTGCTCCTGAGCGAGAGCCAGGTTCGCGAGCTGGTACAGGATCTCGAAGTTCGCTGTCTCGCCAACCCCGATCCGAACCTCCACTTCGCTCTGCTCACTGACCTGCCCGACTCTGTCAGCCGCCCCCGCGAAAAAGACAAGGATCCACTGGTCGATCTCGCCATCCGTCTCATCGACGACCTGAATGCCAGGTATCTGGGCCAGAGCAAATACGGCCATTTCCTCCTGCTCCATCGCCATCGCATCTTCAACGCGCGTCAGGGCGTGTGGATGGGTTGGGAGCGCAAACGCGGCAAGCTGCTCGACCTGAATAACTTCCTCACGAGCAATTTCGACGCGTTTCCGGTAAAGGCCGGCGACATCGGCGTGCTCGGGCGCGTGCGCTACATCATCACCCTCGACTCCGACACCCAGCTGCCCCGCGGCACCGCCCACGCCATGGTCGGCGCCATGATGCACCCGCTCAATCGCGCTGTCATCGACCCCGAACGCCGCATCGTCACCGAAGGTTACGGAATCCTCCAGCCGCGTGTCGGCGTCAGCGTCCACTCCGCGGCGCAGTCGCGCATGGCCAACATCTACTCCGGCCAAACCGGCTTCGACATCTATACGCGCGCCATCTCCGACGTCTATCAGGATCTCTATTCTGAAGGCAGCTTCACCGGCAAAGGCATCTACGAAGTCGCTACGCTCCACGCCGTGCTGGAAAAGCGCTTCCCCCGCAACGCCCTGCTCAGTCATGACCTCATCGAAGGCGCCTACGCCCGTGCCGGCCTGGCCACCGACATCGAGGTCATCGACGACTACCCCTCGCACTACAGCGCGTACACCCGCCGCCGCCATCGCTGGGTGCGCGGCGACTGGCAGGTTGCTCAGTGGCTTTTCGGTCGCGTCCCTGACGAGTCCGGCAAATTCGTCCGCAATCCCATCTCCACCATCTCTCGCTGGAAGATTCTCGACAATCTCCGCCGCTCGCTGGTCGAACCGGCCACCATGGTCCTTCTCGTCGCCGGATGGCTTGGCCTTCCTGGTGGCGCAGTTTACTGGACCCTCGTCACCCTGTTCATCCTCTTCGTTCCGCCTTTTATCCAGCTCATCTTCGGCCTCGGCCGCTCCCTGTTCATCGAACAGGAAGGTGCTGCCAACGATGTGATCGCGGGATTCCAGCAGGCGCTCTTCACCACTCTGCTCACGCTCGCGTTTCTGCCCCACCAGACCATGATGGCCATCGACGCCATCGTACGCGCCATGGTCCGCCGCATGGTCACTGGCCAGCGCCTGCTCGAGTGGGAAACCGCGGCTGAAGCGGAATCATCCCAGCGCCGCACCACGGCAGTCGACCGCTATCTCGCCCTCACACCGATTGTCGCCGTTGTGCTCGCAGTCATCGTGGGCCTCACCCATCCCATCTCTCTGGTGGCCGCGGCGCCCATCCTGATCCTGTGGGGTTTCGAGCGCGACATCACCCGGTGGCTCAACCGGCCGCCCCGCGAGCCACGTCAGCAGTTGGATCGCGAAGACGACCTCTTTCTGCGCGAACACGCCTTGCGCGTCTGGCGTTTCTTCCACGAATTCGGCGGCGCGCGCGACAACTACCTCATCCCCGACAACGTCGAGGAAGAGGGCCTCTTCGAAGCCGCCCGCGTTTCTCCCACCAATCTTGGCCTGCTCTTCAACGCGCGCCAGGCCGCTTGCGAATTTGGCTTCCTCACCGCGCCGGAATTCGCCGACCTCATGCACCGCAGCTACGCGACGATGGCGAAGCTACCCCTCTACCGCGGCCATCTTTACAACTGGTACACGACGGATACCCTGGAGCCGCTGCTGCCCATTACCGTCTCCTCCGTCGACAGCGGTAACCTCGTCGCATCGCTCTACACCCTGAAAACCGGAACCCTCGCGCTGCTGAAACGGCCGCTTCTCGAACCGCGCCTCTTCGATGGCCTCGAGACGCATCTGCGTCTTCTCCAGTCTTTGAAAGATATCCCCGAGCCGCTGGCGAATCTGCATCCTCCCCAGGACCCCAATGCCTGGCTCGCATGGGTTCTCTCCTCTGAAACGCAAGCTGCCTTCGCCAATCAGCCCCCTTACGCCGAACCCTCACCCGACGAACTGCTCTGGTGGTCGAACGAGACCCGCGCCCGCCTGCATGCAATCGCCACGCTGGTCGGCGACTATCTGCCCTGGCTCAAGCCGGAATACGCATCGCTGCACAGCCTGCTGTTCGAGAGGCTCCCGGTCGATGCGCAGCTTCGGCCCACGCCTGCCATTGCTGCGCCAGGCGCCGCCGTCGCCCTCCCCACACTGGAAGATTCTCCCGGGTTTGTCGCTGCCCTCGAACAACGGATCAGCCGTCCTCACCTCATGCCCGATTCGGCCGAAACCGCCGCGCTCATGGAACTGCTGCGCGTCGATCTCGTCACCGCCGGCGCCCGTCTCCGAAAACTGATCGAAAGCCTGCGTCAGGTCTCCGCCGAAGCTGGCCGCCTTGCCGATGAGACCGACTTCGCCTTCCTCGTCAACAAGGATCGCCTTCTGCTCTCCATCGGCTACGAGTTTTCGACCAGCAAGATTCACTGGGCCTGCTATGACATGCTCGCTTCCGAAGCGCGCATCGCCACCTACATTGCCGTCGCCCGCGGCGAGCTTTCCCAGCAGGGCTGGTTCAAGATGTCGCGCGTCCACACCCAGGCTTACGGCTGCTCGGTGCTGCTCTCCTGGACCGGCACCATGTTTGAGTACCTCATGCCCGCGTTGTGGATGCGCAGCTATCCCGAGACCCTTCTCTCCAACTCTCTCCACGGTGCGGTCGAAATTCAGCGCGCCTATGCCCGCGCGCACAACCTGCCCGTCTGGGGAATCTCGGAGTCCGGCTACGCCGCGAAGACCGACCAGGGCCATTACCACTACCAGGCTTACGGTATTCCGCAAATCGCTCTCAAATGGGACGCGACCGCGGGGCCCGTCATCTCACCCTACTCAACGTTTTTGGCGCTCAACGTCGAGCCCGCTGCCTCCATCCGCAACCTCCGCCGCATGGCCGGCGAAGGATGGACCGGCGCTTACGGCTTCTACGAGGCCATCGACTTCACCGGCGACAAACCCGAAGCGGTGCGTGAATGGATGGCCCACCACCAGGGCATGTGCATCCTGGGCCTGCTCAATCTGCTTCAGGACAACGCGATGCAGCGCTGGTTCTATGACAACGCTCAAATGCGGTCTGTGGAGCTTCTGCTCCACGAAAAACCCGTGCGCGAAGCCGCGGCAAAATCCGCTAGTCCACCCGCACCGAAGAAATCAAAGCGACCCGCCGTGCTGAAGAAAGCCGGCTGACGGCCCTGATATCGCTAACCGTTCTTTTGCTGACCCGCTCTTAGCCAACCGCCCTTTTTGCTGACTGAGATTTAGCCAACCGCCGCTTCGCTCGCGGCCGCCGCGGGCTCGTAGTTCAGGTTCGGTCCCAGCCACCGCTCTACTTCTGCGACACTCATGCCCTTGCGCTCGTGATAATCGATGACCTGATCGCGATCAATCTTCCCGACGTTGAAATACCGCGACTCCGGATGCGCGAAGTAAAGTCCGCTCACGCTCGATCCCGGCCACATGGCAAACGACTCCGTCAGCCGCATGCCGGTATTCGCCTCGACGTTGAGCAGCCGCCAGATCGTGCCCTTCTCCGTATGGTCCGGACACGCTGGGTAGCCCGGCGCCGGTCGAATCCCACGGTACTTCTCCGCGATCAGATCGGTTGGGCCCAAGTGCTCATCGCAGCCGTAGCCCCACTCCCGGCGCACGTGCTGGTGCAGGCATTCCGCAAACGCTTCGGCCAGCCGATCGGCCAGCGCCTCGGCCATGATGGCGTTATAGTCGTCGTGCTCTGCCTTGAATCCGTCGACTAATTTCCGGAGACCAATGCCGCTGGTTACCGCGAACGCGCCAATCGTGTCCTCAAGACCCGTTTCCCTCGGTGCGATAAAGTCGGCCAGGGAACGGCACGGCTCGCTGCCCTCCCGATTGGCCTGTTGGCGCAGAAAATGCAGCCGCTCCTGGACTGCAACCCGCGAGCCATCTGCGTAGAGTTCCACATCGTCGCCCACTGCATTGGCCGGGAAGAACCCGTACACGCCACGCGCGGTCAGCAGGTTCTGCTCGACAATGCGGTCCAGCAGCGTCTGCGCTTCGGCGAAGAGTTGCCGCGCCTGCGCTCCTTGCCTCTCGTCTTCCAAAATACGCGGATAGACACCCTTCATCTCCCATGTGTGAAAGAACGGGCTCCAGTCGATAAACTCGCGCAGTTCCGCAAGCGAAAAATTGTCGAGGACGCGGACTCCGGTGAATGATGGCACCGCGATGTCTTCCCCTCGCCACACAATCGGGGTTCGCCGCGCTCGAGCCTCGGCAAGCGAAACCATCGGCTGCTTTGGCGCAGAATGCGCCTTGCGCACGGCCGCATACTCCAGCCGCAGCTGCGTCACGAAATCCGCCCTGTTCTCCTCGCTCAGCAGACTCGTCGTCACCGGGACCGCGCGGCTGGCGTCGAGCACGTGCACCACCGGCTCGCTGTAGTGCGGCGCAATTCGGATCGCCGTGTGCGCGCGGCTGGTCGTCGCGCCGCCAATCAGCAGCGGAACCTTGAACTCCAGCCGCTCCATCTCGCGCGCCACATGGACCATCTCGTCCAGCGACGGCGTAATCAGGCCGCTCAGGCCGATCACATCCGCCTTCTCCGCCCGGGCGCGCTCCAGGATCTTTTCCGCCGGCACCATCACCCCCATGTCGATCACTTCATAGTTATTGCAGGCCAGCACCACGCCGACGATGTTCTTCCCGATGTCGTGCACGTCGCCCTTCACCGTCGCGAGCACAATCTTCCCTTGAGCCTTCACCTCATGACCGGCCGCGACCAGCGCCGCCTTCTCCGCTTCCATAAATGGAGTCAGGTGGGCCACAGCTTTCTTCATCACGCGGGCCGACTTCACCACCTGGGGCAGGAACATTTTGCCGGCCCCAAACAAATCGCCAACCACCCCCATGCCCGCCATGAGTGGTCCTTCGATCACCGCCAGCGGACGCCCCACCTGGAGCCGAGCCTCCTCGGTGTCCGCATCAATATAAGTGTCGATGCCCTTCACCAGTGCGTGCGTCAGCCGCTCCTCCACCGTACCGCTGCGCCATTCTTCGGCCTGCTTCTCCGTGATGGCTGGACCGCCCGCCGCCTTAAGCGCCTCTCCATATGCCACCAGCCGCTCCGTCGCATCCGGCCGGCGATTGAGCAGCACATCCTCGACCAGCGTCTTCAGCTCGGGCTCAATCTCCTCGTAAATCTCCAGCTGTCCGGCATTCACGATGCCCATATCCAGGCCGGCGCCAATAGCGTGATACAGAAACGCCGAGTGCATCGCCTCGCGCACCTTGTTGTTGCCGCGAAAGCTGAACGAAATATTCGAGACGCCGCCACTCACCTTCGCGTGCGGCAGGTTCGCCTTGATCCAGCGCGTCGCGTTGACGAAGTCGACCGCATAATTGTTGTGCTCCTCCATCCCCGTCGCCACCGTCAGGATGTTGGGGTCGAAAATGATGTCTTCTGCGGGAAAGCCCACGTCGTCGACCAGAATCCGATAAGCGCGCTCGCAGACGCGAATTTTGTCCTCGTACGTCGCAGCCTGGCCCTGTTCGTCGAAGGCCATCACCACCGCCGCCGCGCCGTACTTCAGCACCGCCGCCGCCTGCTCGCGGAACTTTGTCTCGCCCTCCTTCAGCGAAATCGAGTTCACGATCCCCTTGCCCTGGATACATTTCAAGCCAGCCTCGATGACCGTCCACTTCGATGAGTCGATCATGAAGGGCACGGCGGCAACCTCCGGCTCGCTGCCCAGCAGCTGCAGGAAGCGCGTCATCGCAACCACGCCGTCGATCATCCCCTCGTCCATGCAAATGTCGATGACATTGGCGCCGTTCTCCACCTGCTGCCGCGCGATCGAGACCGCCTCCTCGTACTTGCCCCCCTTCACCAGCTTCGCGAACTTCGGCGACCCGGCGACATTCGTCCGCTCGCCAATCATGATGAACACGCCAGCCTGCTGCGTGAACGGCCGCGATCCCGACAACCGCAACGGCTTCGGGCTGGTGATGAGCACCGGCGCGCTCATCGGCTGACCTCGCCCTCAAGCACCACGACTTCCTCATCGGACCTGGTCAGCCTGCGCGGGGGCTGCCCCTCCAACGCCTTAGCGATAGCCGCAATATGCTCAGGAGTGTTCCCGCAGCAGCCGCCCGCAATATTGATCAGCCCTCCTCGCGCAAATTCGCCCAGATACCTCGCCATATCCGAGGGCCCCAGGTCAAACCCAGTCGGCGACAGAGGATTCGGCAGCCCTGCATTCGGATAACACGAAATCGCGACATCAGCTTTTTCGCTCAGCTCTTCGAGAAATGGATACATCAGATCAGGCCCGAGCGAGCAGTTCAGTCCAATCGAGAACGGACGCGCGTGCTCCATCGCGTTCCAGAAGGCCCCAACCGTTTGCGCCGAGATCATCGTTTCGCCGCCACGTCCCACCGCTGCCGAAATCATGATCGGCAATTCCTTATTCCTGGCCGTCAGGCCATCCTCATCGAACACCTCGCGAATCGCAACCAGCGCCGCCTTCGCGTTCAGCGAATCAAAAATCGTCTCCACCAGCAGAAGGTCTGCGCCGCCCGCGATCAGTGCCCGTACCTGTTGCTTGTATGCCGTCCTCACCTGATCGAACGTGACGACCCTGAACCCAGGATCGTCGGCATCGGGCGAGTTGGAAAGAGACACGGTCAGCGGCCCGATCGCCCCGGCCACAAACCGCTGGCACCCCGTCGCGTTCCCAACGCGGTCCGCCCACTCACGGCATTGCCGCGCCGACTGCTCATTGATCTCCCACGCCAGCTCGCCGAGGAACGGATCGTCGATCACCTTCTGATAGAACGCAGGATCCTTTCGACCCCCGTGCTCCCGCGGATCCTCAACGAAAAACTCGCTTTGCGCGATGCTCGTCGCGCCAAACGTATTCGTCTCGATGATGTCCGCGCCCGCCTCGAGAAAGCGCCGGTGAATGTCGCCGATCATCTTCGGCTGCGTCAGCGTAAACAGATCGCCGTTGTTCAGCAGATCTTTCTTCGCATCCGCGAATCGCTCCCCGCGAATATCGGCTTCCATCATCCCGTAGGTGCGAATGGTCGTACCCATCGCGCCATCAATGATGGCGATGCGGTTCTCGAGGATCCTGCGAAGCGATTGCTGGATGTCTGTCATCTGCGGTATCTGGACCTTGCTACCTCTGATGGTAGCGAACCTTCGGCGAATCCCGAACCACCGGACGGGCAAGCAGCCAATCCAGCCATCGGAAGTACCAATTTGCGGAGTAAATGGCCCCCCACGCCCTACGGCTTCGCGGCCGGATCCATCAGATTCAGCCCCGTCTTCTCGTCAAACCTCTTCAGCAACGGCGTCGAATCGGCCGTCACCCAGACCTCCAGAAGAGGAGAAACATGGCCGCCCAAAACGTGTCCGCCCCGTGTGCTTCCGTCGCTCATCGAGACCACGCAGTGCATGTGGACCGAGGGCTTACCGTTCAGCAGCGCGATGTCCCCCACCAGCGAATCTACCTCTCCCGGCTGATCGATGGGAATCACACGGTACATCTTCTTCTGGATGTCGAACCAGGCCAGCCGGGCATCATGCAGCCCGCCCACCGCCGTCAGGTGCGCGCTCTGGATGTGATACTCCTCCGCAAACTGCGTCAGACCGGCAAAGAATTCGTCCCCGATCTGGAACACAACCACGAAATCCCGCTGGCCGTTGCCTTCGCTCAGCAGTTTCACCTTCATCCCCGGCGCCGACCCATGCGGCCCAGCCTGTAACGTCGGCACATACTCCGGCGCGCTCTGCGCGCTGGCGAAAACCGAAAAGCCAGTCACCCAGACCAGCACAAAAAAGGTCTTCATCGATTGCTCCTGTTGTATGGATGCAGAGGCCCAACCCCGGGCCGCGAAAAGCGCCTCTACTTCACCGAATCCGAATGCGCCGCCAACTGCCCTGGCATTCCCACCGTCGGAACCAGCATGTCTTCCTTGCGCATCACCAGATTCGTCGCATTCAGGCTCGCGAGTTCGAACCCGTGCCCGTGCGTGATCGCATCCGTCGGGCACGCCTCTACGCAGTAGCCGCAAAAGATGCAGCGGTTGTAGTCGATGTTGTAGGTCTTGGCATAGCGCTCGGCGCTTGAAATCCGTTTCTCCGCGGTGTTCTCTGCCGCCTCAATGAAAATGCAGTTCGAAGGGCATGCCGCCGCGCACAGAAAACACGCAACGCACTTCTCCAGGCCATTCTCATCCCGCTGCAGCACGTGCGCGCCGCGAAAGCGCTCCTGCAGCACCGCGCCCCGCGTCGGTCCCTTACCGTCCGGATAGTTCTCGACCTCGGTGGGCTGGAACATTTCGCGAAAGGTGATACTCATCCCCTTCGCAATCGCCGCCGCGTTGCGCACAATCGACATATCCTTAGTATACGGAACTCCATACTCGGTTCTCTGAGCGACGCAAACCCTTCAGATATCTATCGAATCGCCAGCGCCCCGTGCTATCCTCAGGGCGAGCAGACCTATGCGCCGCGCCTCTTCCATCCCGGCCGTTTTCAGCGCTACGAGCTGGAACGAAGCCTTTGTGCGCGCTATCGCCCCACGGCGATACAGCAGGATTCAGCCTACCCGTACGCGACCGAGTCTCTTCGGCAGCGACTAGTCAATCGCAGCCCTCGACGCCGCTCACTCTGCGCGTCGTGCCCGAAGACGACCTCTCTCATCAGCAGCGCCGTCCCGATCTTCGGATCAGTCAGCCGCCCCACACCAGCGCAGCACCCATAAGGAGAGAACATGACCGTCGCATCCGCAATCCTCGCTGAGTACGGCCCCAAATTGAAGACACCCCTTCCCGGCCCCGAGGCGCGCCGCATCGTCGCGGCCGACGACCGCCTCATCTCGCCCAGCTACACTCGCTCCTACCCCATGGTCGCCAAGCGCGGCCGCGGCCTGCGTGTTGAAGACGTGGACGGCAACGAATTCCTTGACTTCGCCGCCGGCATCGCCGTTGTCTCGACCGGCCACTGCCATCCCGAAGTCGTCGCCGCCATTCAGAAGCAGGCTGCCGAGCTCATCCACATGTCGGGCACCGACTTCTATTACGAAGCACTGGTCACTCTCTCCGAGCGCCTCTCCTCCATCGCGCCCATGCCCGGCCCGCATCGTTTCTACTATGGCAACTCCGGCGCCGAAGCCATTGAGTGCGCACTCAAGGTCGCCCGCTACCATACGGGACGCCAGAACATCATTGCCTTCTTCGGCGCCTTCCACGGCCGCACCATGGGCGCGCTTTCGCTCACCGCCTCGAAGCCCCAGCAGCGCCGCCGCTTCGCCCCACTCGTCCCCGGCGTAACCCACGTGCGCTATCCCTACGCCTATCGCGGCTGTTCCGGCGGCCCGCAGGAAGAAGAAGCGTTCGCGCTCGGGTGTGCTCGCTACATCGAAGAGAAGCTCTTCCACACCACCCTCGCGCCGGAAGAAGTCGCCGCCATCTTCGTCGAGCCTATCCAGGGGGAAGGCGGCTACGTCGTCGCTCCCACCATCTTCATGCAGGAATTGCGCCGCATCTGCGACAAGTACGGCATCCTGCTCGTCGCCGACGAAGTCCAGTCCGGCGCCGGCCGCACCGGCAAGTGGTGGGCCATCGAGCACACTGGCGTCGAGCCCGACATCGTCTGCATGGCGAAAGGCATTGCCTCCGGCATGCCGCTCGGCGTTTGTATGACCCGCGCCGCCATCATGGACTGGAAGCCCGGCTCCCACGCCTCCACTTTCGGCGGCAATCCCATCTGCATCGCCGCGGCGCTCGCTACCATCGATATTCTCGAACGCGAAGGTATGGCCAACGCCACAAGGCAGGGCCAAAATATCTTCGCCCGTCTCCGGCATTGGCCGGCGAAACATCCCGTCATCGGCGACGTCCGCGGACGCGGCCTCATGATCGGCATCGAGATCGTCAAGGACCAGCGCACCCGCGAAGCCGCCCCCCTCGTCCGCGACCGCATCGTCGACCTCGCCTTCGAGCGGGGACTCCTCATCCTCGGCTGCGGAGAAAACTCTATCCGCCTCGCGCCGCCGCTCATCGTCAACGAGCACGAGGCCGCCGTCGCCCTCGACATTCTCGAGGAATGTGTCAAAGTTGCCGAAGAAGAACTGGCCGGAGCGGCACTGGCGACGGTGCGATGAGCAATACCGTCGTGTTCGCCGGAGATGGCGGGAAGATCTCGATCGAGGTTTTCGGTTACGAACGACCCGCCGCTCCCCACCCCGGCGGAGACACCTGGGACGCGAACTGGCTTGACGCGAAGCTTCTGGCGGAAGCTGGTCCATTTCGTGGAACCTTCAGGCTAGCGTTGACGACGCCTGAACTGGCTGGCCTCTACAGGGATCTTGAGAAGGCAACTGGATCTCTATCTGGACGGGTGTCATTCAAGAGCCTCGAAGAGGACTTGGAACTGACGATCAGCTACAGCGAGCGAGGAGCTGCCGAAATCGCAGGAGTCTTGCGACCTGGTGGATTGAGCCCAGGAGTTTTGCATTTTCAATTTCAGAGCGATCAATCCTATTTGTCGAGCAGTGTGCAGGAACTCAGGATCCTAATTCAGCGATTCCCTTTCAGAAACGTCCCCGGCCTTTGATGCCAGCACCATCTGGTCCTGGCGTCACCGCTGGCTGTCCCTGCCAGGAGGCTGCCGCTTCGCCTGGCGGCCGAAGAAGATCCCCGCGACCAGGAATACCAGGGAGATGACCGCGTTCGTCACTCCCATCCGCAAATTGCCATGGCGCATCGCCAGCGCGGCGTTCAGGAACCAGACCGCCGCCCCCAGGTACCAGATCCAGTTGAAATTGCGGCTCACTTTCTTATGGGATGCGCCGCTCAGGGCGGTCGCCATCTCTCCATTTCCATAGTAAAACGTCAATTCTCTCTGAGACACCGCGACCGCCGCATTTGTTGCGCTTCCCGCCCCCTCTTAGCCCGTCCTCCCATCCCCATCTTCGCTGTGCTACCATCCCTGTTTCTGTGGACCGGGACCAGGAGAAGCCCCGAAATCCCGCCTCCGCAGCACTGCTTTTTATGCCGGACCAGGACCGGTGCTTCCGGTCTCCGGCACGCATCCATCGCGCGCCGGAGCACATCCCGCCTCGCGGGCGACGCCCTTCGCGACGCCGGCCGGAAATCCCTGTCTCCAGCGGGCATGTATCCGCCATCACAGTGAGTATCCAGCTTTTGATTTCTACTTGCCTGTTTTTGCCATGCGATGTATTCGCGGCTGCGCCTGGCGCTGGCCGCTCCAAATTTGCCACTCAAGGAGCACCCCATGAAAGCCTACCCGGGAAGTGAGATCCGCAACGTAGCTGTAGTGGGGCATGCGCACAGCGGTAAGACCACGCTCGTCTCCGCTCTGCTGCATGCCGCCAAAATGACCCCCACCCTCGGCCGCGTCGAAGATGGATCCGCCGTCACCGCCTACGACGAAGAAGACGTCGCCCGCGGCACCACCATGCAAAACGCGCTGGCCTTCGCCGAATGGAACGGCGTCAAGGTCAACTTCATCGACACCCCCGGCTTCCACATGTTCGTCCACGAAGCCCGCTGCGCCATGGCGCCCGTTGAGTCCGCCCTCGTCACCGTAAACGCCGTCACCGGCGTTGAGCCCATGACCGAGCGCGTCTGGAAGTACGCCGAAGAATTCAACCTGCCCCGCGCCCTCGTCATCAATCAGATGGACCACCCCCGAGCCGCGGCCTCCGCCGAATCGACACTCACTGCGCTCACCGAGCGCTTCGGCCGCCAGTGCATCCCCGTCCAGCTGCCCATCGCGGACGGCAAAGGCTTTGAGGGCGTCATCGACCTCGTCACCATGGAAGCCTTCTTCTACACGCCCGGCGGCGATGGCCACGGCAGGATCGGCGAAATCCCCGCGTCTCTCAAAGAACCCGCGCAGCGTGCGCACGAGACTCTGGTCGAGCTGGTCGCCGAAGGCAAAGACGAATTGATGGAGGAGTACTTCCGCGAAGGCACCATCCCCGAACAGCACCTCATCAGCGCGCTCCACGAGGCCATCCGCGAAGACCGCATCTTCCCCGTCCTCTATGCGAGCGGCCTGGCAAACGTTGCCACCGACCACCTCCTCGACTTCCTCAAGGTCTACGCGCCCGCGCCCATCGAGCGTGAACCTGTGGCCGCACGCGCCGCCCTGCACGCCGTGGCCGTCACCAACGGCGAAGCCGCCGTCGCAACCAGCGCTGACCAGTCGCCTGAAATCGTCATGCGCAAGGTGTCTGACGCCGAGCCCCTCTCCCTCTTCGTCTTCAAAACCATGACCGACCCCTTCGCCGGACGCATCAGCTTCTTCAAAGTCTTCTCCGGCGTCCTCAAAAACGACGGTACCGCACAGAACTACTCCCGCCGCACCGCGGAAAAATTCTCCCACCTCTCCATCATGCAGGGCCGCACCGCCGTCGCCGTTCCCGAGCTCCACGCCGGCGACCTGGGCGCCGTCGCCAAGCTCAGGGAGACCCTTACCGGCGACACCCTCGGCGACAAGAGCCACGAAATCTTCTACGAGCCTGTCACCTTGCCCGAGCCAGCCATGACCTGGGCCATTGAACCCAAAACCCGCGCCGACGAGGACAAGCTCGCGCCCGCCGTCCACAAGCTTATGGAAGAGGACCTCATGCTCCGCTTCTTCCGCGACCAGCAGACCAACGAATTCCTGATCGCCGCGGCAGGCCAGTCCCACATCGAATCCCTCGTCAGCAAGCTGCGCCGCCGCTACCACACCGAAGTCACGCTCAAAGCTCCGCGGGTGCCCTATCGCGAAAGCATTCGCGGCCGCGCCGACGCTCAGGGACGCCACAAGAAGCAAACCGGCGGTCACGGCCAGTTCGGCGACTGCAAAATCAAAATGGAGCCCCTCCCGCGCGGCGCTGGCTTTGAGTTCGTCAACGACGTCTTCGGCGGAGCCATCCCCCGCAACTTCATCCCCGCCGTCGAGAAAGGCATCCAGGAATCAGCCGCGCGCGGCTACCTCGCCGGCTATCCCGTCGTCGACTTCCGCGTCACGGTCTACGACGGAAGCTACCACGACGTCGACTCGAACGAGCTCTCCTTCAAAATGGCCGGACGCATCGCCTTCCGCAAATGCATGGAGCAGGCCAAGCCCACGCTGCTCGAACCCATCATGAGCGTCGAGATCGAAGCTCCTCAGGAATTTGCCGGGGCGTTGATGGGCGACCTGAATCAGCGCCGTGGCCGCGTGCAGGGCATGGACAGCCACGGAGCCACCAACATCATCCACGCCGAAGTGCCCATGTCCGAAATGCTCACCTACGGCCAGACCCTCACCGCTGTAACCCAGGGCCGCGGCAGCTTCCACATGGAGATGAACCACTACGACATCGTCCCGCAACTCATCGCGGACAAAATCGTCGCCAACGCGAAAAAGCCCACCGGAGAAGAAGAGGAAGAGTAGGGTCCACTTTCCAGCGCAGACAACAAGGCCCGCCATTTTTGGCGGGCCTTCTCCTTCAAAACCGGTTTCTACGAGAACATAGCGCCGACTACCTTCAGGAGCAGCGTCACCACCCACCATCCCCACACCACAATGGCCGCCTGCCCCTTCTTGATGTTGCCTACGACTGCACAGCCGATGGTCAACAGCACGAGCGCCCAGATCGTGAAAATATCCAGCCCCGTACCCAGCGCGATCAGCGTCTTCGGCCAATCTGTCGGCATGTAGTATCCGAGATTCGTTCCCACAAAGTTTTTCAGGTTGAACGAATCAGGGTCCACAAACCACGTCGCGACAATCCCCAGGAGGCCCTGGATCGCCCACGGCAGCGTCGCATAAAACCACACGGCCATCATCTGCCCGAATTTCGATGTACCCCCAAAACCGAAGTTCACCGTCGCCATCAGCACAGCCGCCACAACGACAGCGATAATCAGCGCCAGCACCGGGGTCGACCAGAAGCTGTATTTCGTGATGTTTGAGCCCATCGTGATCGCGCGCGCCTGTTGATCGGCAGGTAACCCCTCCACCCGCTGCTGCTGCGCCGGGCTCTGATGCAGGATGTTCGTGTAGGCCTTCTCCCAGCCGATCTTCTGCTGGACCACATACCCAAAAGCCAGCGTAACGATCACTCCGATCAGCCACGGCATCCACCAACTCGCGCTGCGCTTGATATCTGTAAACGTCTTTGAAGGAGAAACAAAAGCATCGACCACCCGCTGGATCTCGTTCAGCGGCGGAGCGGATGATTCGGGTTGAGCAGCAGCATCGGCCATAGCAATTCCTCCGGAAATACCTGCGTGATTCACTTCCTTCTGTCGATTTCCAGGAATTGTACTCCCCGCTCCGCTCCGCCAGAATGAAAATCGCGCCCCGCGCACCTCTATCCTCAAGGCCTGTCATTGCTTCCACAGCCCGTCTGTCCTCGCCCCACGCCGCACCCCTGCACCCTGTCCCCTGTACCCCGTTACCTCCTTTTGGTCCGTGCTACTTTTCTCCCGCCTTCGGGTCAGGTACTCTGGTATTGCTCTTATTGACAACCCCGGACCCCCGATGCGCATCCGTTTCTCCCTCGTCTCCGCGACCGGCTTCCTGCTGGCGCTCCCGGTTCTCGCCTCTGCCGTGAGCCCCTCGGTTCCTGTGCATAAACGCCATGCACATGACGCGCACGCAACCAGTTCCCAATGCGGCCACGTTGCCGGCCACGCCAGTCACACCGTCCTTGCCAACCCCGCCGCAGTGCCCTGCCACGCTTTAGCCGGGTCTGTCGCTTCTGTTCAGACGACCGCCGATCCTGGCACGCCAGCCGACGCTACTGCTGTGCAACCCCTCCCGGACCCTGTCAACCCAACACCCGTCACCCACGTCCGCGCTCCCGCCGCCGCGCTCACTACGAAATCGGCAACCACCCACGCCTCCATACCGCGCGTTGCCCGCATCCACTTTGTCCCGCCTCTGCGCGGCTCTCTCGAATCCCTGATGCGCCAGAATGAGCGCGACCAGGCCGAGGGTCTGATCCGCATCGAAGACGACGCCCAGCTCGACCAGCTTGAGTTCAGCCGGGACATCGTTCCCGTCCCTGCCAGCTACTCGCTGCATGTGAATCCCGCTCTGCCCGCCAACCGCCGCTACTGCCGCCCCTGGACCGCCCGTTTCCTTGCCGACCTCGCGCACAATCACTACGCCCGTTTCCATCGCTCCCTGCAGGTCAACTCCGCCGTCCGCACCGTCGAGTACCAGCGCTCCCTGATCGCAATCAACGGCAACGCAGCCCCCGCCGATGGTGACATCGCCTCTCCGCACCTCACCGGCGCCGCCGTCGACATCGGCAAAAAGGGCATGTCCTTCTCTGAGCTCGCCTGGATGCGCGCCTGGCTGCTGCTTCTGCAGACCGCCGGCAAAATCGACGTCGAAGAGGAGTTCTACCAGTCCTGCTTCCACATCACCGTCTATCGCAGCTATACTCCGCCCGCCCCGCCGCGCACCATCGCGCACCGCCATCACGCGACCACCACCCTGCTCGCCGCCGGTGTGCATTAAACATCTTCCAAACTTCGCCGATTTGGTAAACTGAATTTGCTCCCGCAAGGATGCGACCCCTCCGGAAGGTTTCTGCTACTTCATCAGTAGCAGGAGTACCAACGTGACGATTGCCAGTACTAGCCGCCAGTCGACGGCCAGTGTGATTAGCAACCGCATACGGGATGATTTCTCACCCAGGGGCCTCACCTCCTTTCATTGGTAACGGCCTCGCAGGTCGTCTTCGCGACTTGCGAGACCGTTGGCCCGATCCACTGGACCAATTTCAGCGCAGCCGCTTTCGCACTCTGAAAGAAGGTAGTTTCAGCCTAAGTTTTTCTGGTTGGGCGCGACAGATTACCGAAGAGCGCTGCGCCCACGAACGCCTTTATCCCCGCTCCGCCTTCACATCAATCCCCAGTTGCAGGCACTTCTTGTAGAAGTGGCTCCGCTCCAGCCCCAACGCCTTCGCCGCGTTGGTGACGTGTCCCTGGCTCCGCTCCAGCTCCGCCAGCAACGTTGCCCGCTCAAATTCCGCCACACGCTGCGCCAGCGGACCACTCGCCGCCGCTGCCTCTACGCCGAGAGACTCGCTCTCCGACGATCCCGAACGCCGCTGTGGTAACGCCGCCTCCACAGTGGAAAGATCGACCGTCTCCCCCGCCAGCAGCAGTAACCGCTCCACCGCATTGCGCAGTTCGCGAATATTCCCCGGCCACGGACACTCCCGCAAAGCCTCCACCGCTTCCGCCGTGAACGGCGCCGGCTTCCAACCATTCTGCGCGCATACTTGCCGCACAAAGTATTCCACCAGCGCCGGAATATCCTCCCGCCGCGCGCGCAGCGGCGGCAGCGTGATCGGGAAAACGACGACCCGGTGATACAAATCCCGCCGAAAACTCCCCGCCTCCACCATCTCTTCAAGATTCCTGTGCGTCGCCACCACCGCCCGCACATCAACAGCCACCGGCTTGTCTCCGCCAATCCGTTCCACTTCCGATTCCTCCAGCACCCGCAGCAGCCGCGTCTGCATCGCCAGGGGCATATCCCCAATTTCGTCGAGGAAAAGCGTACCGTGATGCGCCTGCTCGAACTTCCCAATATGCCGCTGCGCCGCCCCGGTGAACGATCCCTTCTCGTGCCCGAACAACTCTGACTCAATCAGCTCCGATGGAATCGCCGCGCAGTTCAGCGTCACAAACGGCCCCGCTGCCCGCGCGCTCTTCTCGTGCAGCGTCCGCGCCACCAATTCCTTCCCGGTTCCCGTCTCGCCGTAAATGCACACGCGCGACTCGCTGGCCGCCACACGATCGATCTGCGCCATCACCCGCCGCATCGCCTCGCCCGTCCACACCAGCTCGTGTTTCCCCACGCGCCGCCGCAGTTCGGAATTCTCCGTCTCCAGCCGCTTCAGCTTCAGCGCGTTCTCTACCGTCAACAGCAGCTTGTCCGTCGAGAGCGGCTTCTCCAGAAAATCCATTGCGCCCAGCCGCGTCGCCTTCACCGCCATTTCGATGTGCGCCTGCCCTGACATCATCACCACCGGCGCGGCCACACCGCTCGACTTCAGATCCTCGAGCAGCGCCAGCCCGTCGCGTCCCGGCATCACCACGTCCGACAGAATCAAATCGAACGGCCGCGACTTCGCCAGTTCCAGCGCCTTCGCCGCGTTATCGCACACCGTCGCCTCATGTCCGGCCAGCCGAAAGGCTCGCGCCAGCGACGCCAGCGTGTTCGCCTCGTCGTCGACAATCAGAATGTCGGCTTTGCTCATGCTTCCGCGCTCTCCGCCAGCGGCAGCCCGATGACGAACCGCGCTCCGCCGCCCTCCACATTCTCCACCGCAATCGTCCCGTTATGATCGGCGATCACCGACTGCACGATGGCCAGCCCTAGCCCCGTTCCATGCTGCTTGGTCGTGTAATAAGGAGTGAAGAGCCGCTCGCATTCCTCGGGTGTCAGCCCCGCTCCCGTGTCCGCGACCGAAATTCGCACCATCTCCCGGGCTCGGGTTGCCGAAACCGTCAGCGTCCCTCCTTCCGGCATCGCGTCCATCGCGTTCAGCACCAGATTCGACAGCGCGCGATGCAGCAGTTCTGAATCGCCCAGAATAGGCAGCGGCTCCGCGCTGATCGCCGTTCCCAGTTCGATGTGCTTTTCTTCGAGCGCCGGCCCATACAACTTCACGACGCGCCGCACCGCTTCCCGCGCATCCATTTCCAGCGCCTGCGGCTTGGGCAGCTTCGAAAAATCGCTGAAACGCCCGACAATCGTCTTCAGATTCTCAATCTCCGCCTCGAGCGTTGCCGTGCTCTCCTTAAACACTTCATCGAACTGCTTCTTGGGCAGTTTCTTCGCCCGCACCATGTTCTCCACGGTGATCTGCAGCGGCATCAGCGGATTCTTCAGCTCGTGCGCCAGCCGTCGCGCCAGCTCACGCCACGCCGCCACCCGCTCGGTTTGCACCAGCCGATCGCGCTGCTCCGCCAGCTGCCGCGTCATATTGTTAAAGCTCCGCGCCAGCGCGCCCACCTCATCCATCGTTCGAATATCGACGCGCGTCTCCCAATCACCCCCGGCTACCTGGCCCGCCGCCCGCGCCAACTCTTCGATCGGCCGCGAAATCCGCGCCGCGATCCAGAGACTCGCCAGCACCGCAAAAATGATCCCCAGGCCCGCGATGCCGTACGCAATGTCGCGAATGTGGCGCTGCACCTCCACCATGTTGCGCCGCGCATTCGCCACTACCAGCACCGCCAGCACATCTCCCTCCATCCCTTTCAGCGGAATCGCAGTCACGCTCATGCTGTCCTCGCTGCGGCTCGTCGGATAGACCACGCCTTCCGCGTTGCGAGCATTCGACCGCGCATCATCCACCAGCGCCTGGTAGTGTTCCCCGCTGTCCGGCCCCTGCGACGAACCCGCAAAATTGTGCGCGTCAAACGGCCCGGAGACGTTCTTGTAGATAAAAATCTGCGTCCCCGCCGGCACTGAAAAATCCCGCAGAAACCCAGCATCAAGCTGCCGCCCACCCACCACGTATAGCGGCGGATCGGACCCGGTCACCGTGCGCACCGCAAACAACCCCACCTGTGAGGTTCCGTCCGGCAAATCCTCCTGCTTCAGGAACGCGGGCTTCCCCGCCGCGGTGATCGCCGGCTCCTTGTACCCAAAGCGCGCCGTCCACTGCAGCGACGAAATGATGCTGCCGTCGTGCGCGATCAGCTCCAGATAGTCGAGCCGGTACTCCTCCGCCAGAGGCACGGCAACCGTAAGGTAGGGCGCGCTGTCTCCGCCGTTGTTCAAATCGAACGCGATGCGCCGCAGCGTGTCGCTGGCGGCCATGCGGTCCACTGCCGCTGCCGTATCGCTGGCCCGCTGGTTGAATTCGTGCTGGAACTGGCCTACCAGCAGATCCGTTTGTTGCCGGTCCACCCCTTCGAAAACATGGCCCACCCGCACCGACCCCGTCCATCCCACCGCTGCCACCACGCCCATCACCGTCAGCGCCAGCATCAGCAGCATCTTTTGTCGAAGCGTCACTTCGCGCCCTCCAGCGACGCATCGGCCAGCAAAGGCTCACCATCAACCGAAAGCCGCAGATCGCGCACCCGCTCGCCCGCCGCCCACGCGCGCGGCAGCCACAGCACTGGCACAATCACTTCATTGTCCAGAACCCCGCGCTCCGCCTGCCACAACGCTGCCACGTCTGAGCCGTTCACCGTACCATTTTGCCCGAATCGTGCCAGCATTTCGTCCAGCGCCGCTCGCGGACTCGCCGCCTCCAGATGCACTCGCCGCAACTCGAGCGCCGGCCGCTGCCGCGAACCCGCCTGCGCCACCTGAACATTGAACCCCGCCTCATGCAGATTCAGCGCCAGCCGCGCCGCTGCCAGCTGCAGGGTCGCGCCCGTATCGTCCACGCCCAACATCACCAACAGAGGAGTTGCCCCTCCCCGCAGCGACTGCGCCCGACCCAGGTCGCGATCCGCGGGAAACAGGAACGAATATCCACTCAGCCCCTCCGGCAACAAGCTCGCCGTCACCTCGCCCTGCTTTTGAAAGATCACGTTGTACAGCGCCGTCCGATCCACAGCCAGCGCCGCAGCCTGCCGCATCTCCCGGCTTGCAAACGCACCATTCGGGCTAATCGTCAACGCCAGCAAATCCACCGGCCGCGACACCAGCACCGTCAGATGTTGCTGTTGGGCCTGGCGCAGCAACTCCGGCGGAACCTCCACAATGTCCGTCTTCCCCACGCTCAAATCCAGCCACTGATCGCGGATCGTCCGCCGCGTCCGCACTTCCACCGCATCCGCAAACGGCCGCCCCGACCAGCAATCGTCATTCGCCACCAGCGTTAGCGCACCGTTCGCAAATCCTGTCACCCGAAACGGCCCCGTTCCCACCACCGCGCCCGACGCATCCTGCCGCCCGATTCCAAACTCCGTCTGCGCCAGGAGTTCCGGCAGATCCGGAACCGGCGCATCACTGGTGAAAATCACCGAAGGCCCGACCCCGTGCACAGCGCTCCATGGACAAGCCGCTCCCGCGTGCGAACACGTATCGGTCAGCGCCGCAGCAACCGCGTCGACCGTTAGCGCCTCTCCATCCTGAAAGTGAACCCCCGGCCGAATCCAGACCTCCCACCGATGATCCGCGTTCTGCGACTCCCATCGCACCGCCAGAGCCGGCCGCGCACCACCCGTATCGCCCACCGTCGTCAGCGTGTCCAGCACCAACCTCCGCGCGATGCCGTCCGGCATCTGCCACGGATCGCCCTGGGTCTCAATGCGCAGCGTGCCGCCATAATGCGGACGCGTCCGCGCGCAGGCAGAAAGCGCCGCGCAGGCCAGCACCGCGCTAATTACAAAACGCTGACCCATTCCACACCTCGTACCG
>JBAVUB010000265.1:0-4149 GCA_049696575.1 Acidobacteriaceae bacterium
GGGCTCGCGCGGCCGCTCCACGCGCCGCTCCGGTCCAGGACGCGCCCGCATCGCTCCTCACTCGCGCAAGGCTCCTGGAGTCGCCGTTCCCGCTCCATCGTCCAATGATCCTCAGAACTGACTCATAGCTATACTCTGTTCTGTGCGCACGGTCCTCACTGCGAGTCGTCTCCTCACGCCCGATCACGTTGTCGAGCAGCCCATCGTCGTCATCGAAGACGGCCTCATCGCCGCCATCGAATCGCGATCCCACGGAGAGCTGCCGCCAGGACAACACGTCGAGTTGCCCGACGCCACGCTGATTCCCGCACTCTTCGACGTCCACATCCACGGATCCGGCGGGCACGACGTCATGGAGGCGACAGACTCCGCGCTGAACCACATCGGCACGTTCCTCGGCCGCCATGGCGGCGGCGCGTATTGCGCCACTACGGTCACCGCGCCTCTCGATTCGCTCCTGCGCTCGCTCAGCGGCCTTGCGAAGCTCCTGGACGCGCCTCTCGACGGCGCTCGTCCCGTTGGCATTCATCTCGAAGGCCCGTTTCTCTCGCCGCACAAGCGTGGTGCTCACGCTGAGAACCAACTCCTCACGCCTTCCGTCGCTCTTTTCGACCGCATGTGGCAGGCTGCCGAAGGCAACATCCTCGTCATGACCATCGCTCCCGAATTGCCGGGAGCCGAAGAGACCATCGCCCACGCCACGAAGCTCGGCGTCCGCGTCAGCCTCGGCCACAGCAATGCCGATGCCGCCGCTGCTCGCCGCGGCGTTCTTGCCGGAGCCGTCACCGCAACCCACACCTTCAACGCCATGCGCCGCTTCGATCACCGCGACGCAGGCCTGGTCGGCGAAGTCCTCACCAACGACAACCTGTTCGCCGAAATCATCTGCGACGGCCTGCACGTCGATCCGACCGTCGTTCGCCTCTTCTGGAAGGCGAAAGGTCCGGAACGCGCCCTGCTCATTACCGACGCGATGGCAGGCACCGGCATGCCCGACGGAAACTACTGGCTTGGCGAACTCGAAGTCCGCGTGAAGAATGGCCGCGCCATCATCGGCGAAGACACGCTCGCCGGGAGCACTCTGACCCTCGACCGCGCTGTTCGCAATTTCGCCGAGTTCACGGGCGCCGGTCTTACTGCGACCGTTCCCCTGGCGACGCGGAATCCTGCCCGCATGACCGGACTCGACTCCGATATCGGAATCCTCGCGCCCGGCCGCTCCGCCGACATCGCCGTGCTCTCGGCGAAACACGACGTGATCGAGACTTTCCTCCGTGGAGAGCCGCAAATGGCTCCATCCACGCAAGGCTTCTTCAACGGCTGATCTTTACGGCCGAGCCGGTTCAGCACCCCAGCCTCACTGAGCAGCCTGCGCCGTCAGCACGCCAGCCAGCACGCCGAGACTGCCGTCGACCGGCGGCGAGTCCAGCCCCAGCAATTTCACCAGCAGCGGATACACATTCACGTTTTCAAACGGCTTCAGCTTCACGCCCGCGCGAATGTCCGGCCCTTCCGCATAAAACACCGCCTTCATCGTCGGCATCATGTTCGGATCGAACCCGTGATTCCCGACTGTCGGCGCCTTGTCCTCGCGATCAGTCGGCGCATGCGCCCGAATCGCATACGGCCCACGCGCCACGATGATCGGATCGCCCTCGCGCGGATTGCTGTTGAAATGCAGTTCCGCTGGCACGTTCGCGCGACGATACACCATAAACGCCGCATCCGCTGCCTTCAGCTTCTGGTACGCCGCGTTCGCCGCCTCTTCCGTTGGCGCATACAGGTACTGTCCCACCGTGATCAGATCGCCGAGCGGCGCGTACTTATCCAGATCGATCCAGCCGCCCTGAATCTTCTCCATTCCATGATCCGAAACGATGACCAGATCGACGGGCAGATGCAGCGCTTTCAAATCCTCTTCGAGCGTCCCCATCAGCTCATCGACGTGCTTCACCGCCTCCGCTGTCTGCGGCGCGTCCGGCCCAAACTCATGCCCCGCGTGGTCCACGTTCGAGTAGTACAGCGTGATGAAGTGCGGCCGCTGTTCCGCCGGCAGCTTCAGCCACGCAATCACCTGATCGATGCGTTTCTCATCCGGGTACTGATTGTCGAAGTGCAAATAATACGTCGGCCGCTCGCCGGCAATTTCGGCCTCTGACCCCGGCCAGAAGAAACACGCGCTGCGCATGCCCTGCTTCTCCGCCAGCGACCACAGCGGCGTGCCGCCATACCAGGAGCCATCCGCGTCGGTCTTCGGATCGGTGTACGAATAGCGCTCCTTGCGCGCAGGATCGTAAAACGAATTCCCCACGATGCCGTGATGCTCGGGGTACAACCCGGTCACCAGCGTGTAATGGTTCGGAAACGTCAGCGATGGATACGCCGGAATCATGCCCTCCGGCACGCTCGCGCCATGTGCGGCAATAGCCAGCAGATGCTTCGCTCCATACTTCCGCGCGTAGTCGTAGCGGAACCCGTCGAGCGAAACCAGCACAACGTAATGCTTGCTCTCCTGCGCCTCCGCATTCGGCCCGTGATCGACGGTGACCACCGCCTGCTGGGCCTGCGCAGCACCCAGCAGACCAACGAACAACAGCGCCAGCAACCACGTTCTTCGCGCCATCCAGACACTCCACCTTGTTTCGCGATTCAGCTTACCTGATTGGTTGCTAACCGGCTCCGACGCTTGCAGCCGGCTCACGCCTACGCCGCGCTCATCGTCTGGAACTCCTCGCCGATCCACTCCGTGAACGCCTCGCTCGACTGGCTGCGCCCTAGAAACCGCTGCACAATTTCCTTGCCCGGCATCGACCCGCCCGGCTCCAGCACCGTCCTGCGATACCGCATCGCCGCCGGCGAATCCAGCAGCGCATGCCGCGGAAACTGCGCGAAGAAGTCCAGCGCGATCACCTTGTCGTAGAGATACGTATAGTAGTTCGACGAGTAGCCGACGAGGTGCGTGAAGCTCGCGTACATGCGGTTGCCGTCGATCCACTCGTACGGCAGGAACCGCTCGTAGAGCCTGCGGAACAGCGCATCCGGATCGAGCGTCGCCGGATCGAGCCGGTGCGTTTCCAGCGAATACGTAGTGTAGAAAAGCTGGCTCCGCACCCAGTCCGCCCTCCCAAACGCCCCGGCGCGATTCATGCGCAGCACCAGCTCTGCCGGAATCGGCTCATCCGTTTCGTAGTGCAGCGCAAAACTCGCCAGCAGCCGCGGGTCACGGAAAAACTCCTCCAGCATCTGCGACGGCACCTCCACAAAATCGCCTTCTGTCGCGATCCCGCTAATCCCGGCCCACACCTGGCGTCCGCCCAGCAGCGCGTGCATCAGATGCCCGAATTCATGGAAGAACGTCACCACGTCGGAATACTGCAGCAGTCCGGGATTGCCTTCCTTCGGCTCCGGAAAATTGCAGATCAGCGCCGCTTCGGGTAGTTGCCGATCGCGAATGCCAGGAATCAGCGGATGCGCCGAAAACCATTTGTCCTTGCCTTCGCGCGGATGCATATCGAGATAAAACCGCCCGGCCAGCTCCGCGCCGTCCCACACCTCCCACGCGCTCACTGACGGATGCCACACATCCGGATTCTCGATGCGCCGGAATTTCACCTGAAACAGCTTCTCCGCTGTCGCCAGCACGCCCGGCTCCACGCGTGCATACGGAAAATACGGCCGCACCGCCTGCGAATCGAAATCAAACGCCGACCGCCGGTACTGCTCCACCCAGTACGCGCGGCTCGCCGCGTCGATCTGCTTCAGGCCCGGCTCTCGCGACTGCGCAAATTCGAGGATCATCGCGTACTCCTTCTCCGCGCCGCCCTTGCTCGCGCGATCCAGATCGTCGAGGAAGGCCTGCATATTCGCCGCCGACTCCATCATCTGATCCGCCGTCGCCAGATCGGCCCAGTGCGCGAACCCCAGAATCGTCGCCACCTCCTGCCGGATGCGCAGCAGATCCAGAAACAGCTGCCGGTTCGCTGGATACGCCCGCGTGTTGTAAGCCAGAAACATCCGGCGCCGCAGGTCCGACGACCGCGCGAACGTCAGCACAGGAAGTTAATCCGGAAAATCCGTGGTTATCGTAATCTTTCCATCGTCTCCCCGCTGGTGCGCCTCCAGAAAATCCGCCGGCAACCCATCCAGCTC
>JBAVUB010000266.1:0-2859 GCA_049696575.1 Acidobacteriaceae bacterium
CGCCCGCAGTTTGCGTCGCCGCAGCGTCGACGGCCTTCGCGCCGGTGGCGTGCGCCGGATCATAGACCTCGTAGAGCAGATACATGTGCTGATCCTGGCGGAAAACGTGAGGCAGGTTGGGCACGAACTGCTGTCCGTCGCGGACCAGCGGGCTGTCCTGCTTCTTGCCGGCGGGCATGCGCTGGCTGGCGAGCACGACGGAGCTCATCTTGAGCGGGACTTTTTTCAGGTCAGGGACGGTGAGGTCAGTTTCGAAGGAGCCCATGCGCCCGGTCTCGTTCTCGCGGACGACGAACTTCACGTGATATTTGCCGACGGGCAGATTGAAGCCGGTGGTGTACTGCACGTTCTTCTGCCGCACCTGCTGTGATTCGTTGACGGCGAGCTTGACGGTATCGCGGATGTCGCCGATGTCGTGACCGGCAATGTCGCGCACCTGGCCGATGATGTCGAGGGTTGCCTTGTCGCGGTCGCCGCCTTTGACGAAGGGAATCTGCGAGCCCGGCACGACCAGCGAAATGGGCACGTAGAAGCGGTTGTCACCGGTGCGGAAATAGAGCGCCTGCATATAGACCGCCATATCGGTCGAGGGCAGGTCGCTGGCCAGCTCTTCTTCCAGCTGGCGTTCGCGCTCGTCTTTGGTGGCGTGCTGGTAGTCGGCCGGCGCGTAATAGCCGGGGCGATATTCAAGCTTCACATCGCCGCGATCGATTTTGATGGAGAGGCGGCGGTAGCGGCCATCGCGGCGCAGGTCGGTGGAGTGGTAGCCGATGACGTAGTAGGCCGAGGTGTCCTTCTGAATGCGGTCGAAGGCGGGCGAAAAATCGTTGGAGTCGAAGAAGGCCTTGCCGCCGGTATCGGAGGACAGGTTGGCCATGACTTCCTGGGTGTTGAAGTTGGAGTCGAGATTGTTTTGCAGCGCCGCGCCGTTAAAGGAATTCGCGCCGCGCAGATTGCCGGTGGTCGCGTCGCCCAGCGGCGAGATGGCCTGGAGGCCGCGCGCGTCCACACTGTAAATCGCCACGTTGGCGCGGACGGAGGCATTGATGGCCGCATGCAGGGAGGCCTGGTTCTCGATGCCGTCGCGCTGGATGCCGCCGGAGAAATACAGCAGCGACTTTTTCTCGTTGAGGTAGGCCAAGGACTTCGAGATGTCCTCGATGGCGAAGAGCTCGCGGTCGGTATTGATGTCGTTGTACTCCGACTCATCGGGCGAGAAGGAGCTGGCGTCTTCGACCTGGTTGCTGGTGCTGGTGGCGCCCGCGCCGAAGCCCGAGCCCTGCGTGCCGCCGTAGGCGTTCACGGCTTTCAGCAGAAGGTCTTTGCTGGCCGTGAAGTCCTGGTCGAGGGAGAGAGTCGTGTCCAGCGAGACGACGGCGACCAGGTCCGCGGGATGCATTTGCTTGTTGATGTAGTTGCGGGCCGCATCCTGCGCGCGTTCCAGATCGTCCGGCTGCATCGAGGTGATGTCGAAGAACATGACGATCAGCCGGTGATTGCGCAGTTCTTCCGTGGTGGCGGTTCCGGTTTTCGCGCCGAAGACGCCGTTGGGAGCGGCAGCGTTGATGGTGGCCTCGTTCAGGGCCGCGGCTTCGTCGACGTTTTCAAAGTCGAAGCTGGCGATGTGCTGCGGCTTGCCGTCTTCGGTGATGGTGAAATCTTTTTCGGTCAGCCCCTTCACCACCGCGCCGGTCTTCTTGTCGCGGACCACGATGTTGGTGAGCACAAGGTCGCTGTTGACCTTGAGCGTGAAGGTCGAGCTCTGCGAAGTGTTCTGCGCAGGCGGCGGATTCTGATCCTGCGGACGCGCAGGCGCCATGAGCGCCAACCCTGCGACTACAGCGATCGTTGTGGAGAGATGGCTTTTCATCCTGCGATCCTCTAGAACCTGTAGCGACCCGTAAAGGTAAACTGACGCATCGCGCCGGTTGAGGTGACCTGGCCGTAGGTGCCAGAGCCGAGCGTGGAGTCAACGCCGGAGTACTGCACCGTATTCAAGACGTTGTCCGCGGTCGCACGCAGTTCCATGGTTTTGGTGTCGCCAAAACGGAGGCTCTTCGACGCGGACATATCGACGGTCAGGGTTCCGGGACCGGGAATGCTGAGGCGCGAAGCGGTTCCGTAGAGGCCAGCCGGCGCTGCGAACGCATCCTTGTTGAACCAGTTGCCGAGCGAGCCGCCGCCTGCGGTCAGCGACACACCGGGCACGCGGTCAGGCCGCAGCGAATTCGTGGTTCCGCGCGCGACGTCTTCCGCATTGGCCTCATAGTGAGGGGTGAGAGGATTGCCCGTTGCAATCCCGTAGTTGCCTGAGAAATTCATGTTCGCCAGCACGTGGCCGAACCAGCCGGTAGTCAGCAGATGCGTGTCCGGCCCGAAGGGCAGCTCATAGACAAAGCTGCCGTTGACCCTGTGCCGCACATCGAAGCTGGAGTTGGATTTCTCGGCAAGGATGTCCTGCCAGTTCTGAACGATCCCCGCGCTGGTTCCCCCATTCCCGCCGACAGAGGTTGCGTCGTCGATGGCGTGCGAATACGTGTAAGTGGCCTGCAGCGAAATGCCGCCGCTCATGCGCTTGCGCGCGCTGAAGGTGAGCGCGTTGTAATTCGAAAACGCCAGCGCGTCCTCGTAGTCGTACAGCACGGTTTGCCCGTTGCTGACGGAGGTGGGCAGCGTCGTGGTCGGCTGGCCGCTCACGATTTCCGGGTAGCGCCCGGGAGCGTCGATGATGTCGAGCCGCGACCCTTTCGATCCGTTGTAGCCAAGGTTGAGCAGGATGTTCCAGGGCAGCGTGCGCTGCAGATTCACGTTCCACACCTGCACGTACGGAAGCCGGTAGTTCTTGTTGACGGCGTAGTT
>JBAVUB010000267.1:0-13002 GCA_049696575.1 Acidobacteriaceae bacterium
TTCCTGTTCCTCCTCGTCCATCTCCATCTATAACGACATCGACAAGACCTTTCTCGTGACCCTCGGCCAGACCTGGGCCGCCGGCATCTATTCCGCCGCCTATCGCGTCGTCGACGCGGCCAGCGCGCCCATCTATGGTGTCTACGCCGCCGCCGCTCCCCGCTTCTTCCGCGAAGGTGCCACAGGAGTTCGCCCCGCCCGCGCCTTCGCCCGCACCACGCTCAGCCGCACCCTACCCTATTCCATCGCCGTCGCTGGGTTGTTGTTTCTCGGCGCGCCGTTGCTGCCCGTGCTCTTTGGACCCTCTTTTCGCGGATCGGTCGAAGCTCTCCGCTGGCTCTCTCTGCTGCCCGTCCTGCGCGCCCTTCACTATGCGTGGGGCACCACCATCACCGCCTCCGCCTCGCAGTGGAACCGCACCGCGACACAGTTCGGAGCAGCCGCCTTTAATCTCTGCCTCAATTTTCTTCTCATTCCACGGTGGTCCTGGCGCGGAGCCGCCGTAGCCAGCCTGCTCACCGATGGCGCTCTCGCTCTCGCGAGCCTCTTCGTCGTCAAGCGCCTTTTGCGCCGCGAAATTTCGACTGCTCAGGAACCGGTTGTTTCCGCCGTTGAATTCTGAACCTCGACCACGCTTAGTTCCCGCAGCAGAAATGCATAATCCAGCGCAATTTCCTTCAGATAGTCGTAGCGTCCGGAAGCTCCACCATGTCCCGCCGCAAGGTTGGTGTTCAGCACCAGTTGTCGCCCATCTGTCTTTAAGGTCCGCATTTTCGCAACATACTTTGCCGGCTCCCAGTACATCACCTGGCTGTCGTGCAATGAAGTTTTCACCATCATTGCCGGATAGTCCTTCGCCGCAAGATTGTCGTAGGGTGAATAGCTCAGCATGTACTCGAACGCCGCCTTTTCGTTCGGATCGCCCCACTCCTCATATTCCGGCACGGTCAGCGGCAGGGTCGGATCGAGCATCGTGTTCATCACGTCCACAAACGGCACATGCGCGACGATCGCACGATACAAATTCGGCCGCAGATTGGCGATCGCTCCCATCAGCAGCCCACCCGCACTACCACCCTCCGCCGCCACACGATCCGCCGCCCCGTACCCCTGCGTCACCAAATGCTCTGTGACGGTTACAAAATCGGTGAACGTGTTCCGCTTGTGCATCAGCCGCCCCGCATCGTGCCACGCCTTGCCCATATCCCCGCCCCCGCGCACATGGGCGTACGCCAGCACCATTCCGCGATCCAGCAGGCTCAGCCGATTGCTGCTGAATCCCATCGGCAACGAATACCCATAGGCCCCGTACCCGTAAATCCACAGTGGATTCTTTCCCGGCTCCCGCTTGTCCTTACGCCACACCAGCGAAACGGGAACCTCAACGCCATCCACGGTCTTCGCGAAGATCCGCTCCGATTCATACTGCGTGCGATCGAACCCGCCCGGCACCTCCACCTGCTTCAGCAGCTTCGATTCGCCCGTCGCCACGTCGTATTCGAACACCGATGCCGGCGTCACCAGCGACTGATACGCGTATCGGTACTTCCCCGTCTCGTAAACCCGATTCGCATGCGGCTGCGTGCTGTACACCGGCTCCGGGAATTCAATCTCCCGTCCCTCACGCATCTCCGGCCCGGAACCGCTGAACGGAACCACCCGCGCATGTTGCAACCCCTGCCTGCGCTCCCACACCATCGCGTGTCCGGCGAACAGATCCACTTCCTCCAGCATCGCCTCTGCGCGCTGCGGGATCAGTTCCGTCCAGTTCTCGCGCCCCGGCGCTTCTATCGGCGTCGTTACCACGCGAAAATTTCTCCCGGTATCGTTCACGCGGATATAAAGCTGCCCATTGCGATGATCCGCGTAGTACTCGACCTCGTCGCGCCGCGGCTCAATGAGCCGCCACTCCCCGCGCGGCTCATCCGCCGGCAGGAACCGCTCCTCGGTCGTCGTGTGGCTCGCGCTCTCCAGAATGATGTACCGGTCGTCGCGCGTTCGGCCCGCGCCGATATTGAACCGCTCGTCCTTCTCCTCGTACACCAACTCGTCTTCGGCGTGCGGCGTGCCCAGCACATGACGGTAGCACTGAAACTGCCGCTTCTGTTCCTCGTCCTCCACCGTGTAGAACAGCGTCCGGTTGTCCGCCGCCCACACTACCGATCCCACGCGATCCGCCCGTTCCGGCAGCACCTCGCCCGTACGCAGGTCCTTCACGTAAAGCTTGTATTGACGAAACCCGCGGTTATCGCATGAGTACGCCAGCAGATTCCCGTCGTCCGAGACCACCATTGTCCCCAGCGCCATGAACGACTCGTTCTTCGCCAGCTCGTTCACATCCAGCAGAATCTCCTCTTCACCCTCCGGCGCCTCCGCCCTCCCGCGCTTGCGGCAGTAGATTTCGTACTGCTTCCCCTGCTCCGTACGCGAGTAGTACCAGTATTGCCGGTCGCGAAACGGCACCGACACGTCCGTCTCCTTGATGTGGCTCAGCATCTCG
Source organism: Acidobacteriaceae bacterium (assembly GCA_049696575.1). Classification (GTDB taxonomy): domain Bacteria; phylum Acidobacteriota; class Terriglobia; order Terriglobales; family Acidobacteriaceae; genus Palsa-343. Next base: position 2,501 of record JBAVUB010000267.1, read on the forward strand.
TCGTACAGCTGCTCTTGCAGGCCCTCGGTCCCCGCCATCACTGCGGAACACCAGGCGTTTTCCGCCTCCAGGTACGCGAGCACCGCAGGATCGTCTTTCTCCCGCAGCCAGGAATAATCATCCACCAGCGTGTGCCCGTGGACCGTTTTCTCCGTATGTCTCCGCGCCGCTACCGGCGGATGCGCCGGAGCGATCGTGCTCTCACTGTTCATTCGTTCGCTCTCAGTACGCGATGGAAGGAAAGAACGCTGCTGGCCGTTAGCTACAGGCTACCGGCAACAGGCTACAGGCTGCATTTTTCACCGTCCCGCTTCAGCCTCGTCCAGCATGGAATACAGCTTCTGAAAATCAGTGACCTGTTTGAATCCGTGTTCCGTCACTACAAAGGCCGTGGGGGTCTCGTGAATCCCCATCCGATTGCCCAGATCCTGATCCGCCTTGACCTCGGCCGTCAGCTTGCCCTGCGGATCCATCACGAACGGCAGCCCCACCCCGTGCTGCTGGGCGAACTTCATGGTGAAATTCTGCAGATCGTCTTTCGACTCCATGTTGGCCTGATTCGCAAAAACGGCGCCGCGATAGTCGTCGCCCATCTTCTTCGATTTCGTGTCAAACCAGCGGGCATTCACCGCCGCCTGAAAGCTCCAGACGTGTTGTGGCAGGGGAAAATCGTGCCATACCCGTGGCACGTGGTATTTCTCTTCCGCCTGCAGGAGCACCGGATTCTCCAGCCCGCACATCGGGCACTCCAGATCGGCGAACTCCACGATTGCGATTTTCGCCCCCGGCGGCGGATGCAGCGCCGACGTATCCCTCGGATGGATCAGGTCCTGCTGCGCGGGCGCAGCTACCGCAATCAGTAAACCCACTCCTGACAGTGCAACTTTATGAAATGCAGCCATATTTTTGAGTCTACCGAATCACCCCGCTTTTCCGAAAATGCCAGGGGCGCCGCGGTATAGAATGCGAATGCGCCCGCCGAAGATGTCGATTGTTCCGGAAGCGGCGAATTAATTCGCCGTATTTTTCGCGGCGCGCCACTTCACCGCCACATACGCCAGATACACCAGATGAATCACAATCGTCGCCGCGTACGCCAGCACCAGATGCCGCTGTCCCATATCGCCCATGACTATCTTCCTCCCGCGATCTGCGTTTGCCCAGGCGCGAACTCCAGCGACTTCAGCGCCTCAGCCTGCTCCGACTTCTGCGCGCGATACTCCGACACATAGCGCAAGCTCGCCACGAAGATCCCCCACATCAGCCAGCCCGCCAGGTTCCACCACACCGCCGGCATCATGCTTGGATCGATGCCCGACCCGGGCGCGCCGCCAAACACCGGCGCCGGATGCTGCGTCCGCCACCAGCGCGTCGACATATACACCAGCGGCACGTCCAGATACCCGAAGATGGCCATCACCGCCGCCAGCGTCCGCATCTGCGGCCCCGCCGCAAATCGCCGCAGCAGCAGGTACGCCACATAAATCAGCCACAGCACCAGCGTCGAGGTCAGCCGCGCATCCCACGTCCACCAGATGCCCCACACCGCGCGTCCCCACAGCGACCCGGTCACCAGGCCGATAAAGCAGAACACCACGCCCATCTCCGCCGAAGCCACCGCCAGCGAATCCGCCTTGATCGCCAGCGCCTGGTTCCGGTTGCGCACCGCCAGATACACCAGCGAGCAGCCCAGGTTAATCGCGAAAAACAGCCCCATCCCCGCCCACGATGGAATGTGGTAGTAGAAAATCCGCTGCACGTTGCCCTGCGCCGAATCCGAGGGCACCACAAACAGCGCCACACGGAAGCCCTCCGCCAGCACTCCCAGCGTCACCAGCAGCCACAACCATCGCCACAGCTTCATACCTTCTGCCTCTCGCCGAAGATTCGGCCTTCTCCGCCTGCGTCCCCGCAAACCCAACCTTCAACGGGGTTTGTGTACCCCTACCGGCGTTTGGCTGGTGGTGGCAGTGCCACCGTTACCGCTATAGGCAAATGTAAAGCGTACCCTCACCTGCTCTACGCTGATCCCATAGGGATAGGCATCGTACGGAGCCGACCCGGTGATCGCCGCCCACGCCGCCCGGTCCAGCGCAGCCTTTCCTGATGGATGCTCCAGCGTCATGCCGGTCACGCGGCCATCCGTATGGACCCAGCAATCGATCTTCACCAGGCCGGGCGTCGACTGGGGTGGCTTCGCCAACGCCGGCAGCACCTGAATCCAGCGATCATGGGTTCGGTTTTCAACTCCCGTCCAATACGTCTTCAGGTTCGACCTGTCCACCGGCGAGAGGGAAGTCACAACCTCCACCGCCAGCGTCTCCTCATCCGCCGCTGTTCCCGCACTCGGCGCTCCCTTCGCTGGAGCGGCGGGATTCTGCGCCTTCCCCAGCGGCGCCCCGATCGCCATGGTCAAAACCGCCAGTGCCAGAATCTTCCCGCGCATTCGCCTCATCCCCCAGCCCTCCCTCACTCCAAGCGTTGGACCATTTCCGCATCCTGTCCCGTACCCAAAACCTTACTCCCAGCCGCACTGCCTTGCCTCTTCCCGCATCTACCCTGATTAGGGTAAAAAGGTAAGACGATGGCCTGGACCACCCTTATCCTCGGCGCTCTCCTGTTGGTCATCGGCATCGGCGGCCAGATTTTCGGCATGCGCAGAACATCGACTCTCGCTCCCGGTGACCGGCGCATCCGCAACGTGATCTTCACTGTCGGCTCGCTCGTCATTGGGCTCTGGGTCGTCGCTTTCTCCGCTGCCCGCTTCCTCCATCACCACCACTAGGTTTCCGCCTGGACGGTCCCTCACTCGGCGTGCAGAATCACTTCAAACAGCATCATGCAAACCGTCGTAAAAATCACGTCGTACGCCGCCAGCATCTTGATCCACAACACCGCATCGCCTTCTCCCGTCAGAATCGCCGAGGCCGACATCACCATCCCCAGCAGCGCCGGAATAAAAATTGGAAACAGGATCAGCGGCAACAGCAATTCGCGATTGCGCGTTCGAATCGACAGCGCCGCGAAGAAGACTCCGTTCACGATCAGCGCCCACGTCCCGAGCGGCAGCACCAGCAGCAGCAACCATGCGTTGCCGAGCGCGTGCAGGTTGTAGAACATCACGAACACCGGCGCCAGCACTACCTCCACCACCATCACGAACAGAAAATTTGCCAGCGTCTTCCCCAGAAACAACGATGCCGCCGGAGCCGGGGTCATCCGCAGCGCGTCCAGCACCTGGTTTCGCAACTCCCGCGCCCACGCCTGATTCAGCGCGCTCACCGCAGCGAACATTGTCGCCACACACAAGATTCCTCCGGCAATCTGCCGGCTTACCGCCCGTGTTGGATCGAATGCAAGACTGAACAGCACCACCACCAACAACGCGAAAAACAGCATCGAGTTAATCGCGTCCTTCGACCGCCATTCCAGCTGCAGGTCTTTCTTCAGGTGCGTCACAAAATAGCCGGCCCTCATGCGGATTTCTCCTGCCGCAGATCCTTCGTCAGATCCGCCACCGTCGCCTTTGCCGCGCGCAGGTAATCCGCCGGGCTTAGCATCACCTGCACGCCGCGGGTCCCGGCTGAAACCGACACGACATCGGACAACTCCACCGTTTCATCTACGTAAACGGGAAAATCCTTCTTCGCCCCGAACACCGTCACGCCGCCGCGGACGTAGCCCGTCAGGGGCTGCACGTCTTTGAGCGAAACCATCTCCGCTTTCCGCGCTCCGGCTGCCGCGGCCAGCTTCTTGAAATCCAGCTCCGCATCCCCCGGCACCACCGCAAACACGTGCTCCCCGTCCGACGTGACACAGAGCAGCGTCTTGAACACCTGCGCCGCCGGGAGCCCAATCTTCTCCGCGACCACAATGGCCGAAAATTCCTCGGGCGCGACCTCGTACTCGCGAATCTCATACTGGATCCCCAGGGAATCCAGCAACCGCGTGGCATTTGTCTTGTGCACGGGCTTTGAGTTCGTCGTCATCGTACTGATCCCGCGGCGCCCGTCGTCGCCAGCGCCAACGCGCCCCGCTTCGCATACGGCCCTTCTTCCAGGCTCACGACTGCCCCCGCCTGCAGCTTCAGCACAAAATCCGCCAGCGGCTCGGCCAGCTCCCGCTGATGCGTCGTCAGCACAATCGTCCGCTGCTCGGTGCGAAACGTTTCCAGCAGCCGCAACATCTGGTGCGCGCTGCCGATATCCATATTCGAGAACGGTTCATCCAGCAGCAGCAGCTCCGGCCGCGAAATCAGCACCCGCGCCAGTGATGCCCGCTGCTTCATTCCCTGCGAATACTGCCCCACTGGCCGCGCCAGCGCCGGATCGAGCCCCACGCTCCGCAGCGCGTCTTCCGGCGTCACACAGTCCCTGCCCCGATAGAGGCTCGCAAAGTACCGCAGATTCTCCACTCCCGAAAACTCGTCATACAGCATGGTCGCGTGGCTCATGTATCCGATCCGCTCCCGCGCCTCCATCGGATCTTCCGCCTCGCCGTCAGCTCCAAACACCCGCACTTTCCCGTAGCTCGGCTTCAGCAAACCGGCCAGCGTGCGCAGCAGCGTCGATTTACCCGCCCCGTTTTCCCCCAGCACCAGATAGCACCGCCCCCGCTCCAGCCGCGCCGAAACTTTGCGCAGCGCCGCGAACGTGCCGTACAGCTTCGATACCTCCTCGCACTCCGCGATGATGCTGGTCATAGTTGCTTTCCCGGCAGTCTACTCCCCCACACCAGCACAAACACACTTCACCTGTTTCCAGCGCTCCGCTTTTTTCTGAACGCTGAACGCTATCCGCTGATCGCTGTTTTACTGTCCGCCTGTTGCCATGGCGGTCGATTCCGCGGCTCCAGCCGTCTTCTGCTGCCCCGGCTTGGCCGGCGCGTACTTCGACGCGCACTTCGCCTGCAACTGCGTCGCGTGGAACATTCCGTCCCGCCCGAACGTCCCAATCGCCAGCGCCTGGCTGTTGTCCTTAAATGTGTCTGGCGGCGGCTCTTCGCCGGTATAGGAAACCTTCAGCTTGCGGTCCAGCTCCACCAGCGTGAACGTCGCATGCGACCCGTCGCGCACGATGCTCCCTGGCGCCACGCTGCCCGCCACCCGCAGATTCCGCGTATAGGCCTTCCCGCCCATCGACTGCAGTTCCTGAATGGTGACGTAGTAGCTCTTGTTGGCCTCGACTCCAGTCACCGCGAGGTACGAAATCGCGCCTACGATCACCAGCACTGCCACCGCAATCCGTACCGTCTGTTTGTTGCCGCTTTTCATGATGACCCTATTGTAAGCAGTCCGCCCGTAACCGCGCATGTGACATATATCACCGTGCGCCCAGCCCATTTTTGGCCCCGGAAACATGAAAATGCCCGGCTCTGAGGCCGGGCGTCTTCATGTCTGACAGTCCTTACGCCGTAACCGGCTGATCCGCGGTCACACGCACCGGCGTCAGCCACCCGAAGCGATCCGGTTTCAGCCCGGAGGCAATCCCCATGTACTCGTCTTTTAACTGGTTCGTGATCGGGCCCGGATTCCCGTCGCCAATCTGTATCCGATCCACCGACCGGATCGGCGTCACTTCCGCAGCCGTTCCGGTGAAGAACACCTCGTCGGCGATGTAAATCATCTCGCGCGGGATCTGCTGTTCGACCACCGGAATCCCAAAGTGCCGCGCCAGCGTCAGCACCGAGTCGCGCGTGATGCCCGACAGCACCGAGCTCGACAGCGGCGAGGTATAAATCACGCCGTTTCGCACCAGAAAGACGTTTTCGCCCGATCCCTCGGAAAGGTAGCCGCTCACGTCGAGCGCGATCCCTTCGGAATAGCCGTTGACGTCGGCTTCCATCCGGATCAGCTGCGAGTTCATGTAGTTCGCGCCCGTCTTGGCCAGCGACGGCATGGTGTTCGGCGCCAGCCGATTCCACGACGAGATGCAAACGTCCGCCGCATCGCCCGCCACATACTTGCCCCACGGAAAATTCGCGATGTACACCTCGATCGGCACCCCCTTCGGGTTCACGCCAATCTCGCCATAGCCGCGCATCGCAATGGGGCGGATGTAGCACGGCGCGATGTTGTTCGCTTCCACTGTCTCCACCACCGCCGAGCACAGCTGGTCGAGCGACCACGGCAGCGTCATGCGATAGATGCGCGCCGAATCCAGCATGCGCTGCATGTGCTCCGGCAGCCGAAACACGGCCGCGCCTTCTGGCTGCGCGTAGCAGCGAATGCCCTCAAAAACCGAGGACCCGTAGTGGATCACGTGGCTCATCACGTGAATCTGGGCCTTTTCCCAGGGAATCAGATTGCCGTTGTGCCAGATTTTGGCGGTTGGCTGGATGGGCATGAGGCTGCCATCTCCTTTCGGCTGCAAAGTATTGATTATATCCGCTCGAACCCGAGTTGCTCCGGTGGGAATCGAGCCGGGAAATGAGGCGAAAGTGCGGGAATTCAGGCCTGCGGAAGCAACCGACTGAAGTCCGCGCCGAACAGACCGCGTCCCACCCCTCGGCGTGCTTCAGCTGCGCTGCAACCAAATGCGTTACTGGCGTGATCGTCTCATCACCCTCCGGCATCTCGCTGGTATTGAGCATCTGGCTACGCGTTATGCAGGAACCGATGCTGTTTTGCGTGGCAATACCGCGGCCCTGTGGTATCTGTCAGTCAGTGGCTTCTGCGTCATCGCGAATGGGAGACTGGATGCTCACCCCCCTCAAACGCCTGCTGGGCTGGATCTTTGGCCCCCTGTACGCGCTCGCGATCGTGCTCGCGGTGTATTTCTTCGAGCGCAAACTGCGGCTGGAGATCCGGCGCGATCCGGCGTGGCGGTCGCACTGAGACCCGGCTACTGGCTACAGGCTACCGGCTACCGGCTGCACTTTGACTTTGCCCGCACCCCCCGTTACAGTCGGAGATGGCCCACGCCGCAGTCTGCGCCGCTTCAGGCGCCTGCCATCTCAGCGTCCCCGTCGTCTAGCCCGGCCCAGGACACCGCCCTTTCACGGCGATAACACGGGTTCAAATCCCGTCGGGGACGCCAACAAAATCAAGGATATGACTGAGCAGAGCCGCCGGGCGCACTGCCTCGAGCCGAAGCATTTGACGATAGCATCGTCCTTGATCTGGTCGACCGCTCTCGCGAAGACTGTCCGGAGTCGCATGGCTGTCTTCCATCAAAATGTCGGCCGCCGCACCGGTGCGGCCGACGGCAGGCCCATCCAACGGAAGATACTCATGGCCGGACACCAGTTGGTGAAGGCCGACTGGAATAGGTTGAGCCCCACAAAGGCGGTGAGCCACAGCCAATCAAGAGAGACCCAGTGGGCCAGCGCAAGCGAAACCAGAACAATAATGCCGGCCAGCAGACGAACTGCCCGTTCGACAGTCATAGGACGACCTCCTGTTGCTCCTGGGGAGCGGGTGTGGCGACCTGAGCTTTGCCGGCGTTCAGCATGTAATAAAGCACTGGTACGGCAGGCCAGGAAAGAAAGGTAGAGGCCACGCCGCCCGCAATGAGCGAAAGGCCGAGGCCCTGAAAGATCGGATCGGGGAGAATGACGCTGGCGCCGATGATGACGCCGCCCGCGGTGAGGAGAACCGGCCGCAGGCGAATCGCTCCCGCATCGATCACGGCTTCGGCCAGCGGCATCCCCTCCCGCCGGCGCAGCTCGATAAAGTCGACCACGATGATTGAATTGCGAACAATGATGCCGGCGCCAGCGATAAACCCGATCATGGAAGTAGCCGTAAAGAACGCGCCCAGCATTGCGTGTGCCGGCAGGATGCCGACCAGCGTCAGCGGGATTGGGATCATGATGGCCAGCGGCACGGTGAAGGACTTAAACCAGCCCACGACCAGCACGTAGATCAGAACGAGCACGGCGGCGAAAGCAAGGCCAAGATCGCGGAAGACCTCAATCGTGATCTGCCATTCGCCATCCCACTTCATGGAGTAGTGATCGGTCGATTCCGGCTGCACGGAGTTGTAACGCGCCACTGAGTAGCCATCGGGAAGCCGCAGCTTGTCGAGGGCGCGGTTCATCTTCATGATGGCGTAAACGGGACTCTCTTCCGCGCCTGCGACGTCGCCGATGACATAGACAACGCGTTTCAGGTTCTTATGATAGATGTCCGGCTCCAGCGTGTTGTGCTCCACGTCGACCAGTTCGCGCAGCGAAACCATGCTGCCGTCGATGCCGCGCAGGCGGATGTTTTCAAGCCCCTGTTCCGAGGAGCGCTCCGGCCGTTCGAATTCAACCTTCGTGGCCACGGCCTCGCGCGCGCCGGGTACATGGAGCAAGCCAGCCTGACTACCAGAGGTCGCAAGCGCCAGCGTCTGCGCGATCTCCGCGACGGGGATGCCGTGCAGCGCAGCCTTCGCTTCATTCACGCGGAAGTTAAGCTGCGGTTGCGGGTCCTGCATATACCAGTCGGAGTCGACAACACCCGGGGTTTCCCGGAAGATCTGCATTACCTGGCGGGCGACCGAGACTTGGCCGTCCAGGCTGGGGCCGTAAATCTCCGCGACGAGTGTCTGCAGAACCGGCGGCCCTGGCGGCACTTCGGATACCTGGAGCCGTGCTCCGTAAGCATTTCCGATGCGATCCAGAGCCGGCCGCAGCCGCCGCGCGATGGCGTGGCTCTGTGCGCTCCGCTCGTCGGCGGGCAGGAGATTCACCTGAATGTCCGCCTGATTGGGCTGCCGCCGCATGTAGTAGTGGCGAACGAGTCCGTTGAAGTTGAAGGGGCCAGAGGCGCCGGAGTAGATCTGATAGTTCTCCACCTCAGGCTGACCGCTCAAATACACGCCCAGCGCCTGCGCCACGCGAGTCGTCTCTTCCAGCGGCGTGCCGTCGGGCATATTGACGATCACCTGAAACTCGCTCTTGTTGTCGAAGGGCAGCATCTTCACGAGCACCGCCTTCATCGGCACCAGGGCGCAGGCCAGCACCAGCAGCAGCACAACGACGCCCAGGAATTTCCAACGGTTAACCGCGCTGCGCATCAGCGGGCGCATGGCGCGGCGGTAGAACCGTGTAAGCCATCCTTCCTTTTCCGGCGTGAGCGTGTGCGCGCCGGACAGATGCTTCCGTCCGAGCAAACGCAGCGCCGCCCAAGGCGAAACGACGAAAGCGACAATCAGCGAGAAGAGCATCGCCACCGAAGCACCCACCGGAATCGGACGCATGTAGGGGCCCATCAGACCGCGCACAAAAGCCATGGGCAGAATGGCCGCAATCACCGCGAAGGTGGCGAGGATGGTGGGATTGCCGACTTCCCCCACGGCTTCCACAGCGACTTCGCTCAGCGGCCGACGTGCGTTGATGGGCATTCGGAAGTGCCGCACCATGTTTTCCACGACGACGATGGCGTCGTCCACGAGAATGCCGATGCTGAAGATGAGCGCGAAGAGCGTGACGCGATTGATCGTATATCCCAGCAGATAAAAAACGGCCAGGGTGAGCGCCAGGGTGACGGGAATGGCCAACAGCACCACACCGGACTCCCGCCACCCGAGAAACAACGCAATGAGAAACGTGACGGACAACGTCGCGAGCAGCAGATGCTTCAGCAGGGTGTCCGATTTCTCTTTTGCGGTCGCGCCATAATTCCGCGTGGTTGTGATGGTGAGATCGGCGGGCAGCGTGACGCCCCGCATCTCCTGTAGGCGCTCCAGCGCGGCATTCGCGATATCGGTGGCGTTGGTGCCTTTGCGCTTGGCGACGGTGATGGTCACCGCGGGATATTCCTTCGCCGGGACTGCCCCTGCATGCGCCGCGGCGGTGCCAAAGAGCACGTAGTCCTCCGCCTCTGCCGGGCCATCGGCGATGCCTTTCGCAACGTCGCGGAGATAGACAGGCTGCCCATGCGCAACGCCCACCACCACGCCTTCCAGATCATGCGTGTCGCGGAAGAAATTGCCGGCGTCGACGCGAATCTCCTGATTACCCTCGGCAAATTCCCCGGCCTGAGTGCGCGCGTTGGCGGCCTGCAGGCGGCCCACCACGTCATCCGGCGAGAAGCCGAACGCCGCCAGCTTCGTACCGTCCAGAATGACTCGCGCTTCTCTGGGTTGACCGCCAATTACGGTCGTCTCCGAGACGTCCGGAATCTGATCGATCGTGTGCTGCACTTCATCCGCCATCTGCCGCAATTGATAGGCGTCGTAATGCCCGCCCCACAACGTCAGTGCGAGGATGGGTACGTCGTCGATCGAGCGCGCTTTCACCAGTGGCTCTGACGCACCCGCCGGCATGCGCCCGTTATTCTCATAGAGCTTGCTGTAAACCTTGACCAGCGCGTCTTCTTCCGAGGTCCCAACCAGAAAGCGCACGATGACGAGGCTCTGTCCCGGACTGGAGATGGAGTAGACATACTCGACGCCGGGGATCTCGTGCATCAGCTTCTCAACCGGATTGGTGACGCGTTGTTCGACTTCCTCGGGTGACGCGCCGGGCAGGGCCGTCATCACGTCCAGCATCGGCACCAGGATCTGCGGCTCCTC
>JBAVUB010000268.1:0-1839 GCA_049696575.1 Acidobacteriaceae bacterium
CTGGAAGGTGAGCCAGGCCCATGGGAACAAATCACCCGGTCCCAGGGCCGCCGCCAGGGGGACACCATACAGCTCCTACCCGAGCCGGCGCTGAACGGCGACGAGCTGACCTGCCTGTTCCTAGTCCACGGGGCACGGCACGCACACGAGAAGCCGAGGATCCTGGACGGCCAGGAGATCGGCGTCACACGGCAGCAAGTCGAAACAGCACTCGAACAGCTCGTTCCAGGAGACAAGCTGGCCCTGGCAGCTGAGCCGGGCAACCCGGTTAATCCGCTGGCGATCATGGTCGTCGGATCGGGCACCCCCATCGGCTGGGTGCCGGACCTGCTCGCCGAAGACGTGCATCGCCTCATGCACACCGCAAACGTGACAGTCACAGTCGAGCACGTCAACGGCCCGGACGCACCCTGGCACCTGCGGCTGCTAGCACGGCTGCGAGCCGCCCCCGCTCGGGATTTCCGTTTCTTCACCGGCGAGCGGTGGATGCCTCTTGCCGACGAGCCACCTCAATAGGCAAACACGTCCGGATAACCGCCGACTTCAAGGATCGAACGTGCGGGCAGGAAGGCGCAGCAATCGTCATACAACCGGGTCAGCCCTGCTTTGTGAAGGGCACCGGTAAGGACATCGAGCAGGGCCGGCAGGTGCAAGACATCACTGGCCGCGTATCCGAGCTGCTCGGGTGTCAACTCTGGCACCAACCAGTCGCTCGTACGCACAGGCCCCTTCGCCAGAGCAATCCCCAGGTGACGGGCGACGAGTTGTTGCAGAGTGTGGGTCTCGTTGGGCGCCTCGGGCTCCAGCAGCTTGGACGCAACCTTCGTGCAGCGGATGGAGACCGGCCGGACTTTCCACGCGCGGGTCATGAATCGGAGATCGAACGGGGCGTGGTGGAACACCTTCTCTACCGCCGGATCCTCGATCAGGGCCGCAAGCCGGTCGGGCTTCCCGCCGTCCAGGCTGACAACCACCACGCCGATGTTCTCGGCAAATAGCTGGCACGTCGCAAGACGCTCACGCCGCCAGTCCAGGCCCGTAGTCTCCACGTCCCAGGCAATCCGCGGTGCAGAGGCAAAGGCCGCCATCATTTCAGCAGAAAGATCCGCGCGAGCCACCCGAACCGCCCCAAGGCTCACCAGATCGCTGCCCTACGCAAGATCAGCATGCAGGCAGCATCCCACAACCCGGCTCACGGCTGACACGACTACCGCCCGCCTCCTGAGAGCACGATCGACGCCCGCGCTAGTCAGAACTGACACGCCATCGGCGGCATCTTCCACCAAAACCCAGTGAGTCTCCGCAGCTGACTGCGCACCTGACAGCGCTCGGCTCGGGGCAATCACACCCCTCGCAGCGACATCGAACCGACCAGCCAGGGCGCTGTTCTTCACCAAGCGCCCCGGCCAGGACACGCCGACACAGCAGAAAGACGACCCGTTTGCAAGACGTTACGCAAACGGCGGCGCTTGCAATCCGGTGGTCATCTGGCCCGGCAACGCAGCTGCCTTTGCGCTATAACACACTTCACGCAATCCCGCCACGGCCAAAGGCGCAGCGGAGCGGTCCGAGGCTGCATCATTCCCGGCCGCCCGGAATCAGGGATTCCTGCAGCTCAGCACAGATGCGAGTGGACAAGAAGGCCGTATTCTTATAGGCTGATTTCGGCGCCGTAGTTAATAGCGCGATATGGGGCAATGGGTTGTGTCGGTCCTCGGACACGTTAAATCCCCATGAGCGGCCGTTCACGGGCATGCTCGATCGTCACCCGCGCTCAGCCTCCGGCCGCAGCGAGTGCTCTCTTTCATCGCTTTTCTCTAGGCGGTCCTCCTTTCCCTG
>JBAVUB010000269.1:0-3227 GCA_049696575.1 Acidobacteriaceae bacterium
GGAAATGCGGCCGTCGAATGCATGTGTCCTATCACAAACGGCGCGGCCATCTGTATCCGGATTACATCTGCGGACATGCTGCTTCCCGATATGGAGAAAAGCAATGCCAGCGCATCTCCGGGCGTGATCTTGACCTGGCTCTTGGAGAACTGTTGCTGGCGGCCATCAGCCCGTTGAACCTGGAGGTGGCACTGGCCATCGAACAGGAAGTGGAAATGCGAATCAAGGAAGTGGACCGCCTTCGCCGGCAGGTTGTCCAGCGCGCGCAGGAAGAAGCAGACCTGGCACGTCGCCGCTATCTGCAGGTGGATCCCGACAATCGCTTGGTAGCCGATCAACTGGAAGCGGACTGGAACACCAAATTACGAGATCTGCGTTCGGCCCAGGAAGAATACGAACGCCAACAGGAGAACAAACAGCGGACCTTGCGTGCAGAGCAACGGGAAAGAATCCGCGCCTTGGCTACGGATTTTCCCCTAGTCTGGAATGATCCAAGCCTTCCCCATCGCAAACGGAAGCGCATGACCCGATTGCTCCTGGAGGATGTGACCCTTCGAAAAGAAGAGAAGGTCATCGCACAGGTGCGCTTTCGAGGTGGGGCCTTGAAGACTCTTGAACTGCCGCTTCCCTTGCCCTTCTGTGTGCTTTCCAGAACCAGACCCGAGGTGGTGGAAGCCATCGATGAACTGCTGGGTGAACACGAGTACCGGGAGATCGTGGATCTTCTCAATGCACGTGGCCTTCGTTCCGGCGATGGCCATGCGTTCAACGTCCATATCGTCGGTCGCAGCTGTAAACAATCAGGTCTCAAAAGCCGGCACCAACGGCTACGGGACAAAGGGATGCTCACGCTCAAGGAAATGGCGCGCAAAATCCGGGTTGCGAACCTTAAGATTACGCGGTGGCGCCGCGAAGGCCGTATCATCGGCTATCGGTCGAATTACAGAACCGAGTACCTTTATGTCGAACCCACGGCGGAACAGATCGCCACGCTCAAAGGAAGAAAACGGCCATGAAAAAGCAAATCAGTCGCCGGCGAAACAAACAAAAGCGAGATGGGCGCAGTGTGGCGGACATGTGTTCGTTTTTCGGGGCCGCAGAGGCGACATCGTGAAGCTTTTGTGGTGGGACGGAGACGGCCTGTGCCTGTTTGCCAAGCGGCTGGAGCGAGGACGATTCATCTGGCCGCAGGCTACGGAGGGAACTGTTTGTCTGTCGCGTGCGCAGCTTTCGATGTTGCTGGAAGGCATCGATTGGCGGCGGCCGCAGAGGACCTGGACGCCGCAGCTGGCGGTGTGAGTGACAAGTGTGATTCCCCTGTATTCATGCGGGTTTTGTGCATGTTTTCCACGCATAATCATGGCATACTGCGTCCATGGATTACGCATCGCTCCCCGATCTCGATTCGCTCGATGTGGAAGCGTTGAAGGCACTGGCCATTCGACATCAGGCTGAGATCGCCGCTCAGAGAGCCGAGATCGCCGTCAGGGATGCGGAGATCGAACAACAGCGCCAGGCGCTTTCAGACGAGATCGAGGAACTGCGGCGCTCCAGCAGCGAGCAGATCGAACATCTGAAGCTGGTCATCGAGAAGCTGCGGCGCAGGGTGTTCGGCATCAAGAGCGAGAAGATCGTTGTTCAGCTTGAACAGCTCGAACTTCATCTGGAAGAGCTGGAGTCGTCGCAGGCCGAGATGGAAGCCGCTGTTGATCGGGTGACACCGGCTGCAGAACCTAAGACGAGATCTCGGCGCAAGCCGCTTCCGGAGCATCTCCCCCGCGAGGTTGTCAGCCACGCTTTTCACGGTGACTCGTGTCCCGACTGCGGCGGCCATTTACGTCAGTTCGGTGAAGATGTTTCCGAGCAACTGGAGTACATCCCAGATAGCTTCAAGGTCATTCGCCACGTGCGGCCGAAGTTCGCCTGCAGCGGTTGTGAGCGCGTGGTTGAAGCGCCTGCGCCATCGCGCCCGATCGAACGTGGCCTTGCCGGACCTGGGCTGCTGGCCCACGTGCTGGTTTCGAAGTTCGCCGATCACTTGCCCCTCTATCGCCAGTCGGAGATTTACGCCCGCCAGGGCGTTGAGATAGAGCGTTCCACGCTGGCGGGCTGGGTAGGCGGAGCAAGTGAGTTACTCGCTCCTTTGATCGATGCAATTCAGAAGCATGTGCTCGTCGGTGCCAAGCTTCACGCCGACGATACGCCGATGCCGGTGCTTTCGCCTGGCAGCGGCAAGACCAAGACCGGCCGGCTCTGGACTTACGTGCGCGATGACAGACCCGCAGGGGAAGATACCGCGCCGGCGGTCTGGTTCGCGTACTCGGAGGATCGCAAGGGCGAACATCCGCGACGGCATCTGAAGAACTTCAAGGGCGGCCTGCAAGCAGACGCTTATGCGGGGTTCCATCATCTGTACGGCGATGGCGCCATTTATGAAGTCGCGTGCTGGGCGCATGCACGCCGCAAGTTTCACGAGATCCATGCCATCCACGCTTCACCCACAACAACCGAGGTTCTGGCCAGGATCGGCGCTCTCTACGCGATCGAGGACGAGGTGCGCGACAAGCCCGCCGATCTGAGGCTGAGTGTACGACAGGCACGAGCAAGGCCACTGCTTGAGGATTTGCGTAAATGGATGGAGAAGACACTGCGTTCACTGTCCTCGAAGAGCGAATCCGCGGCTGCGATCCGATATGCGCTTTCGCGCTGGCGTGCCCTCACGCGTTACACCGAAGACGGACTGTTGGAGATCGACAACGGCGCGGCCGAGAGGGCGCTGCGGGCCGTGGCTCTTGGACGGAAGAACTATTTATTTGCGGGTTCCGATTGCGGTGGAGAACGGGCCGCCGCCATGTACAGCCTGATCGGATCGGCAAAACTGAACGGCCTCGACCCGGAGTTCTATCTCCGCACCGTGCTCGCCCAGATCGCCGACCATCCCATCAGCCGCATCGAGGAACTGCTGCCCTGGAACCTCGCACCCTCTATACAGACCCAATCCTCTCAGGCCGCTTAGACACACTCATGAAGTGCCCACCAAAAAGGTAGTGGGCACTTCATGAGATAACTCCTCAACTGGGTCAAGAGGGGAGATCGGGACGCTTACCCAGAACTCCACTTCCAGCCACAGGAGCGGTTCCGGCAGGACTGTGCCTCTGCCACCGAGGATAGGGCACACCCGCAAGCCGATTGATCGCGAAAGCTTGAGCAGTAAGCAGGATCACTGC
>JBAVUB010000270.1:0-4726 GCA_049696575.1 Acidobacteriaceae bacterium
GGGGTAGCCAGTGAAGGCCCCCGAGCACGCGCCGGTGGTGGAGTTGTTGCCAGCGGCGCAGTACCCGGCGCTGCTGGCTCCGCCGCTGCCGGCGCCGATGGAGGTAGCACCGTAGACGTCGTAATAATTCACGGCATCGAGGCCGAACTGGCTGTTGTTCCAGGGCTGTTCGGGGATGGGGGCGAGGAGAGAAACATTGGGCGTGTTGGAGCCGGTGGTGTTCCAGTACGTGGCGAGGTTCGCGAGAGTGAGGCTGGCGTAGTTGGTGTAGTAGAAATCGGTGCCGCCGACGGCGACGTCATACGGCGTAGAGGCGAAGCCGCTGATGGCGGCGCCATTCAAGGCGTACTCCTGGGCATCGGGGTTGTCGCATCCGGCGGAGCCGTTGTCGCCGGTGGAGACCATGACGGTAATGCCCTGGGCGGCAGCCTGCTCCCAAAGAGTCTGTTCGATGAACTGGTTGGTGGAGCCGAGGTTGGCCTCGCATTCGCCAAAGCTGACGCTGATGATGGGAGCGAGATTGCTGTAGACGGCGTGCTCGGCGGCGAGAAAGAAGCCGGACTCGAGTGCGGTATCGGCGCCGATGACGAGGTCGACGGTGGCTTTGGGGGCGACGGCTCCGGACCACTCGACGTCGAGATAGGCTTCGCCGGAGTCATAGTTGGCACCGTCGGGATTGTTGATGCCGTCGATGCCGGGATCATTGCCATCGATGACGACGTTGGGGGGATTGGCGGGAAGGCCGAACAGAGTGCGGAACTGATTGACGAGGTCGATGTTGACGTTGGAGTCGTTGATGATGGCGATGGTCTCGCCGGAGCCGTCCCAGGTCGTGCCGGAGTAGCGGGTATTCAGAGTTGGGTTGGGCAGGTCGTACTGGACGCCGAAGTCACCGGGGGTGAGGGCGAAGTTGACGCCGCCGATGGTGGGATAGCCCTCGCCGCCGTTGACCGTCCATTGAGGTTTGGCCGCGCCGGTTTTTGGATCGTAGCTGGCCTTGCCCAGGAGGCGAGCATGGCTCCTGGGGTGGAAATTATTGAGGGCGACGAATCCGCCGACGACGGGGGAGAGGGCGGCGGGAATGTCGGGTTCGTTGGCGGCGGCGTAGTGGAGGCTGCCGTCGACCTGGTATTTGTGAATCTGGGCATGAAAGGCATCGCGGAGCTGGGCGACACTGCCGGTGAATTCGATGATCTGCTTGCCGGGTTTGACACCGGCGACTTCAAAGCCATGGGCGGAGAGCCACGATTCGACGGTGGCAACGTCCTGATCGGAAGGACCGAACTGCTGCCCGAATTGATCGGGGGTGAGCCATTTGTGATAGCTGGCGCTGCCGGGGGTGTGCGCGTCGGAGATGTACTGTTTCAGCGCGGCTTCCTGGCTCGAGCTGCGCCGGAGAACGAGGTGCATGCGGGAGAGCGGCATGGAGTCGGGCGCGACGCCGCGGTCATTGGCAGCATTGGCGAGCGGGTGCACGTAGCCGCGGAGCACAACGCGGGAGCTCTCATCGACAGGGGCGACGATGCGGCTGGGCGAGGTCTGTGCAGGAAGCGCGGGGCCGAGGAGAGCGGCGGAGGCGGAGATGATCGCCAGGGAGCAAAGCTTATTCAGGGACGAGGGAAGCATGGCCATCCTTGTGAAGCGCGAGAGAAGAAAATGTATGCACCGCGACGGGCAGCGGCGAAACAACTGGAGAAACTCGACGGAGAGAGCCGTGATGCGTTCCATCATAACGCTGCCGTGGTGAACGCAAGCTCCGGAGAAACCGGCGGGTTTTCATGTGGCGATTGACCTCAGGCCTGGTTACGGTATCGGCTTCGGACCCGAGGATGGGGGAATCCCGGGAAGCGGGAAAAAGAAGCTGGAACCACAGGCGCTGCGATGCATTAGACAAGGAACCAGGGGATTAGTTGCGGCGGTGAAAAAGAAATGACAATCATCGCCGGTAGGTTGATGCGAGAGGTTAGTCACTGCCGTCACTGCGATTGAGGTTGAGCCATTTTCCGGCCTGGTAGAAGTGGATGACGAGGGAGCGCTCGAGGCGAGCGTCGTCGATGGCGTCGTGGTCGATAGCGGCAGCGTGGCGGAGTTGGGGCGTGGCGCGCAGTTCTGGGGCGGGGCGGACGGCGATGCCCCAGGCGGAACCAAAGATGGCACTGCCGGGTTCGGCGCCGAGCCAGCTGGAATCGGGCTGGGAGCGGAGAGCGAGGGGGGTATCGAACTGGCCAGCGAAGAAGACATACAAGGTGGTTGTGCCAGCGGAAGAGCAGAGGGCGGCCCAATCGCTGGTGCCGGGCGCGTGAAAGGCGCCGTGGATGACGTTTTCCGGCTGCTTCGCCTCGAAGCTTTGGGGGATCATGCACTGGCGGCGGCTGAGGTCGGCGGCGACGAGGGGCGGCAAATCAGGGAAAGAGGAAACGGGCAGGAGGCGGATGCGGTACGTAATGGTGTTGCCATCGGGAGATTGTCCGAGGCCGCTCTCGACGCGCTCGGAATTGGGGAGGGGAGGCTGGGTGAGCTGCGCGTTTGGGGGAGCAATCTGCCAGGGGGCCAGGAAGAGACCGGCCAGGAACCCGGCGACGGCCGCGGAGTTCATCTGGAGCCGAGGATATTGGGATAGGAATTTTCGTTGAGCCAGGCAGCGGCGGAGCGGAGCAGATCGTGGAACCAGGCGAGGCCGGCGTCGGGGAGACGAACGACGAAGCGGGGTTCGCGGAAGTCGTCGATTTCGGGAATGGGCGCAATGCAGTCGAAGAAGGTTTCCTCCTCGGGAGGAGTTTCGGCGGGACTGCCCTGGACGCCGATGGAAAGGCCTTCGCGGAACCAATAATTGAGGCCGACGAGGCGCTGATCGAGACGCTGGAAGGCGGGTTGGAAGCGGACGAGGCGAAGCCAGGCGTCGAACATGGCAAGGGCGCCGGGAATCTCGTCGGCATCGGCAAGGACAGAGACAGCACGCTCGCCATCGGCGAACCAGATTTCGAGGCCTTTGGCGAAGCTGCTGGCGAGGGGATCGGCTTCGGGCTCGGCGGGGGTGGATGCGATGAGTTCGTCTTCGGCGTCGTCGGGCGCTGCGACGTCGATGGGTTTGGGCGGATCGGAGAGGTTGACAGCGAGGACGGCGGCGATGCGGATGCGATTGCGGAGGTGGGTGTCGTCGTGACCTGTGGCTTCAGCGACGTAATTGCGGCGGAGTACGGCGGCTCCGGGTTTTTCGAGGAGGGAACGCAGACGGGTGGCCGGGACGGGGTGCGGCATGGCCGCAACTTTCAATTCAAGACAGGGCATTCGTGGCCTCAGACGGGCTGCTGACAGGAAAGTATACGCAAGGAGGGTGTGGGGATTATGGGAATTTCGCGGGGCTGGTGTTGAACGGGAGTATGCTGTTGCCGCAATTTGCGGAGACGATGGGAGGAAGTGTATGCGCAGGCCGGCGGGAGTCGTAGTGGCGGCGGTGGTGCTGGGGCTGATGGCGCTGATGGGAATTTTCGGAAGCCTGGGGTCGATGGCGATCACGATCTTCATGCAGGGCGGTCCGACGATGCCCGCCGTACCGGGGATGCGGGCGGTGATGGTGTTGACCACGGGCCTGATGTTTTGTTTCTCGCTGTTCTGCGGTTGGACGGTGGTGGGTCTGTTCCGAATGCAACGGTGGGCGCGGTACTCGATTCTGGCGCTCGGCGGGCTGGAGTTTCTTTTCTGCGCACTTTTGAGCGGAGTGATGATTCTGGTTCGGAATACGCCGCCGCCGGCAACGGCGGAGACGGCTTCACCGATCGCGTTGCAGTCGATGTTCCTCGGGCTGGCGGCCGTCTACGGAGTTTTCTCGCTGATCGGAGCGTGGTGGCTGGTGTATTTCAACCTGGCGTCGGTGCGGGCAGCGTTTGCGGGGACCGGGCAGCCGGCGATGGAGACTGTGCCGGTGCTGTCGCCGGGAGTTGCGGCGCAGGCGCCAGCCGGGACGCCGGGATGGCGGATCGTGATTATCGCGTGGGCGTGCTTGATGCTGTTCAGCATTGTGGGCCTTCCCATGGTGGTGATGATGCATCTGCCGGTCTTTTTGTTTGGAGTGGTGCTGCGGGGAGCGGCGGGGACAACTCTGATGGTGGCGCTGTACGCGGTGATGCTTTATATGGGTATTGGCCTGCTGAAAAAATGGAGAGCGGCGTGGTACGCGGCGCTGGCATGGCAGGTTTATACCGTCGCCGTCTTCCTGAGCTTTCTGGCGCCGGGAATGTGGGCGCGGATGATGGCGTATGAGCAGGAGCTGCAGAGCCACTGGGGTTTCGCGATCACCACTCCGGATGCCACGATGGCGATGGACATGCGTCCGTTCATGCGGATCGGTATGGTGATTGGCGGAGTCGTCGGGGTGGCGATGGTGGTGGTGTTGACGATGGCGCTGTTCAAGAGGCGGGAGGATTATCTGGGCGCGTGAACGGACCGTTGACACCTGGAGTGGGCGAACGTAGCGTCTGAGAGAATGGTGATGCGGCGCTGACTTGGTTGCGCGCTGCAGCGGCTGCGCTACGCGCGCCGGGGAGTTTCGAGAATTCATGCGACTGGGAATTGTGATCATGGCCGCGGGCAAGGGCACGCGGCTGAAATCGAAGCGCGCCAAGGTGCTGCACGAGATCGGGGGGCGGCCGCTGCTGGAGCACGTGATCGCGGTCGCGGCGCAGGTGGTGCCGCCCAACGACATTCTGGTGATCGTCGGGCACCAGGC
>JBAVUB010000271.1:0-1698 GCA_049696575.1 Acidobacteriaceae bacterium
AAGAAATGCGCGAGTCGGTGAAGATTTGCCAGCAGGCCCTCGACGGCATGCCCGAAGGGCCCATCAAAGCCGACGCGCCCCACGTCGTCCTCCCCGACCGCGAGAAAATGAAGACCCAGATGGAAGCGCTCATCTACCACTTCAAAATCGTCACCGAAGGTTTTCAGGTCCCGGCCGGCGAGGTTTATCAGGCCGTCGAATCCCCGCGCGGCGAAATGGGCTACTACGTCGTCTCCGACGGCACCGCCAAGCCCTGGCGTGTGCACATGCGCAACCCAACCTTCGCTACGCTGCAGGCTCTGGAAACGATGTGCGTCGGCCGCCTCATCGCCGACGTTGTCGCCGTCATCGGCTCCATTGACATTGTTCTGGGAGAAATTGACCGGTGACCGCGCCGGCCCTCGCATCGATGCTGGAAACCGAGCTGTGGCTCTCGTTCGTCTCGCTGCTGCGTTCGTATGCGGCCGCGGCCAACCTCAATCTTGAGGAGCACGCGCGCATTGAGCATGGAGAAACCTCGGCAGCTCTCATCGCCGGTGATACGCGCCTTGAAATGATCTTCGACCCCGAAACCGGCACCGTGACTTGGGCTATGAGCGCGCCCCCTCAACCTCCCATCACCGGCAGTTTCGCATTCCTTCCCGAAGGCACGGTCAATATAGACGGGACCATCAAAGACCTGGACCACGCCGCCATTGATTTTGTCGCCGTGGTTGCCAACCAGCGAGGGAAGGGAATCGGCCGATGAGCACCCAGCCCACCCTCTTCACCCCCGCGCTCGCCGCCCGCTTCGACAAGCTGGTCACCCTTTATCCGATCAAGCGCTCCGCCCTCGTCCCCATGCTCCTTTACGCGCAGGATGAAGTCGGCTATCTCTCCGACCCGGTCATCGCCGAAATAGCCGAGCGCGTCGGCGCTACCGAGCTCGAGGTCCGCAACGTCATCAGCTACTACTCCCTGCTGCGCACCAAACCCGCGGGCAAATATCACGTCCAGGTCTGCACCAACATCAGCTGCATGCTGCGCGGTGGCAACGAAATCCTCGACCACTGCAAGAAGAAGCTCGGCATCGCAAACAAAGGCACTACCGCCGACGGCCTGTTTTCTCTCGAAGAAGTCGAGTGCATCGGAGCCTGTTCCTGGGCGCCCGCCGCGCAGGTCAATTACGACTTCCACGAAAATCTGACCCCGGAATCCATCGACAAAGTCCTGGCCGAATACCGCGCCAAATCGGAGAAGGGAGCGGCAAAGTAATGGCGACCCTCTCCACCCATCCTGACTGCGTCCCCGTCGTCTCGTACCGCTTCGGCAAAGGCGCCACCAATATCGACAAATACATCGAGCTTCAGGGCTACGAGTCAGCCCGCAAAGCGCTCGCCCTCGGCCCCGACGGCATCATCGCCGAAATGAAGGCCTCAAACCTGCGCGGCCGCGGCGGCGCTGGTTTCCCCACCGGCCTGAAGTGGTCCTTCGTCCCCAAACAATCCGCGAAACCGAAATACGTGCTCGTCAACGGCGACGAATCCGAGCCTGGTACGTGCAAAGACCGCCTCATCTTCGAACAGGATCCTCACGCCGTCATCGAAGGCACCATCATCGCCGGCCTCTCCGTCCAGGCCAGGATGGGCTTCATTTACCTCCGCGGCGAATACCGCTACCTCCTCACCATCATGGAGCGCGCCGTCGCCGACGCCTACG
>JBAVUB010000272.1:0-5029 GCA_049696575.1 Acidobacteriaceae bacterium
AGGCCGGGAATGCGGGCGGGCGTGTGTCCGTGGAGGGCGTCGCGGAGGAGGGCGAAAACGTCGCCGGTGACGCGGCGGGTGCGGCCGTGCTCGGTGACTTCGATGACATCGCCGTGAGAGACAATGCGGCGGCTGGGACGGATGCCGATGTAGGTGTAGCGGCCGAGATGCTCGCCGCCTTCGACGGATTCGAGGAGGAAACACTCGGGCTCGGCGGCAGCGACGCGGAGAAAGGCGGAGACGGGGGTTTCGAGGTCGGCGGTGAGGGTGCGGTAGAGCGGGACGAGGGAGTGGGTGCGGGCGAGGCGCAGAAACTCGGCGCGTTCTGGATGGGACGGCCTCATGGAAGCAGGGTACAGGGTGCAGGGTACAGGGTACAGAGGACGGCTCTTCGGCGGCCTTGCATGATTCGGCAGGGCGGGGTTGCTTACAATGCCCGAACAGCTATGGCGACTCCCTCGATCGGCGCCGGTACAAGGTGGGGTGCTTAGGGGCGTGCTTGTACGTCGGGACGGTAGTAAAGTAACCGGCGCACCCACCCCCCTCCACCCGGGGTACGAGGCTGACGGCGCGTATGTATTTGATTTTGCGGCGGCGGCAATTTTTCGGTGGCGCGTTTGAATTTGATTCGAGAATACTTGCGGGTTTCTATTTTGTTTTGTTATGGGTACGGCCCGGGTCCGGGGCGGGGTCACGTATGTATTTGCATTGAAAGTAGAAGTCGTCGATGAATTTGATTCGAAAATACATCGCCGTCGGCGGGGCCTGGGGTTGCGCGCAGCCAAGCCGAGACCGGGTCGGCAGGCGGCGATTTCGGTAGCGATTCGGGCGGTTGGGTGCGGCACTGGCTTCTCCTTTCAAGAAACAGAAAAGCCTGCCGGATGGAGAAAACAACGCAATCGGCGGGGAGTGGTGAGCACAAAATGAGAGCCGCCGTTCTTTGGGGGAACGGCGGAGTCTGACTTCGGGGCTCGCGCAGGATCGTTTGCGTGGCTATCTGCAAATGGCAGGATTTTCTTTTTCTACTCTATAAGTTCAGGATATCAGACTGAGAGAATTAGCTCGCCAAATATCTTTGGGTGGTTTGGCTTGTAAGTGGTATGGAATGTTGAGTTATTACTTTGGATTTTTCCACGGGGGATTGACAGATCTGTGGATTTCCCCTGGTTTTGAGGAAAAGGCTGAGATACGCGCAGGAATGAGGATTAATCGCAGGATGGGGAACGGTGAAAAACTCCACCCCGACATCTTTTCCACTCACTTACCCACCTGCTTTCCCGGTTGGCAGTCAGCCGGGGTGGATTCTGGCTCAAGTCAAGGTGACGATGCTGGAGTCGTGGGGGGGCATTCTGTAACTTTGTATCTGGCGGACTCGGCACTCGAGGGTTCCCGGAATGGGGACCGTAAGGAGGCTGCTTCGGTACGCAGCTCTACCTTGCTGTCGCGAACCTTGCAGCGAAGCAGTGGAGCATCGGCTTCCGACCCACGCGCGCGGCGCGATCTGTGGGCGAGGTTGCTTACAATACCGGGAGAGCTATGGCGACTCCCCCGATCGGCGCCGGCGGCGCGCATACATCCCGCATCTTTGGCAGGACGCGACTGATATTTGTCATCGCGCTGATGGCGTTGCTGGTGGTGTGCCTGGTTTGTGCGTGGGTGACGCGCGGGGCGATGGCAGATCTGTCGTCTGTGAGGGCGCGGGGCGGGGCGGGTTCCTCGCTGGTGGATCAGAGTCCGTGGCAGACGGCGCAGACGCTGGCTTCGCTGGCGGTGACGGCGGAGGAAAACGAATACGCGCGGGAGGCCGAGCACCTTGCGGATCACGAGGTGGATCAGGCGTTCGCTGCGGCGTTGCGCGAGGCCGAACTGCAGACGCGGCGGAAGGTGCTGACGGGCGAGGCGCTGGAGCTTTCGCAGAGGGTAGCGGAGTTGCAGCAGGAGATCGCGCAGGATCGTTTGCAGGTGGATCAGGTGCAGGCGAAAGCGGCGGCCAATGCGGGCGGGGATGACGCGCTGCAGGTGGCGAAGGCGCAGCTGGGGCTGGATTCAGACGAGCTGACGGATGCACAGGGCGATCTGGATCGGGCGACGGGAAACCGGAGCGTGCAAATCCAGAGCGAGCTGGCGGCGCACGAAGCGGCGATGCAGAAGTACGACAGCGGGCAGCAGAGCCAGGGGCAGGCGGCAGCGGTTTCAGTGAAGAGCCACGGAACGCTGGCGGGGCGGGTGCAGGCGTGGTTCGAACAGCGGAGCCGGTATGCGTCGATCGAGCAGGCGCAGGCGGCGGCCGAGAGCGATGCACGCGCGCTGACGACGGAGCACAACACCCTGGAAGCGAAGATGAAAGCCGCGGCGGCGGTAAGGAGCGGCGCGTCGACGCTGGCGGATCTGCAGAATCGGAGCACGGAGCGGCAGATTCTTTCGATTGACGACGACCGGATCCAGACGGATCAGCAGCTGGCGACGGTGTACGGGAAATGGGGCGCGCAGGTGGCGCTGCAGCACAGGATTGTGGCGCACCTGATCCTGCAGTCGTTCGCAACGATTGTTTTGGTGGTGTTGTGCATGATTGTGGGCGATGCAGTGGTGCGCCGGGTGATGGAACGGCCGAAGCTCGACCGGAAGCAGAGCGAGACGCTGCGGACGATCCTCGAAGTTGGGGTGCAGGTGCTGGGGGCGCTGGTGATTGCGCTGGTGATCTTCGGGGCTCCGCACCAGACGGGGACGATGATTGGGCTGGCGACGGCGGCGCTGACCATCGCGCTGCAGGATTACATCCTGGCGTTTCTGGGATGGTTCATGCTGGTGGGCAAGAACGGGATTCGAGTAGGGGATGTGGTGGAGATCAACGGCGTGAGCGGCGAGGTGATCGAGGTGGGGCTGGTGAGCACCACGCTGCTGGAGACGACGGGGCTGGCGGAGAAGGGGGAGCCGACGGGGCGGCGGGTCTCGTTCCTGAACAGCTTCGCGATTCGCGGACAGTACTTCAACTTCTCCAGCGAAGGGCAGTGGTTGTGGGATGAGATCGCAGTGAGCGTGCCGGCGGGCGAAGACATTTACAGCTTCGCGAAGAGCGTGGAGGCTGCAGCGCGCGCGGAGACGGAGGAGAGCGCGCGGCTGGCGGAAGAGGAATGGAAACGCAGCGCGCGAGTGGGAGGGCTGACGCGGCTGGGCGCGGCGCCGCTTGTGCAGTTGCGTCCTTCAGGCGCGGGGATTGAGCTGCAGGTGCGGTATGTGACGCGGGCTTCGGGGCGGTTCGAGGTGCGGGACCGGCTGTATCGGGAGGTGATTGCGCTGTTGCACGGGAAGGGGCAGGGAGCGCCTGAGGGGCGATGAAAGCGGAGTTGTTGCGATTCAACGGTACGGTCGAGCGCGATCCGGCTATCGATGCGTGGTTAAAGCAGCGTGAAGGCGAATTAGGAGCCATCGCGCTGGAATGTTTTGAGGTGATGCGGCGATGCGGGGACGAAGTGCGGGAGATTCTGCATGACGGGTGTCCGGTTGCGTGTTTGGGCGATGTGCCGTTCGGCTACGTGAATGTGTTCACGGCGCACGTCAATGTGGGGTTCTTTCAGGGCGCTGCGCTGGCGGATCCGGCGCGGTTGCTGCAGGGCGACGGTAGGTTCATGCGGCATGTGAAACTGCGGCCGGGGGCGGCGACTGACGCGGCATCGCTGAGGACGCTGATCGAGGCGGCGTATGCGGATATCAAGGCGCGAGTTGAAAATGGCTAGCGCGGAGCCATGTGAGAGGCTTGCTCATTGCGGGTCGTCCCCGGCTGGGAGGATGCGGATGTTCGCGCGGAAGATGTGGTAGTCATCGAAGCGGAATTCGATGAGTTTGGTCGCCCAGGGTCCCCAGTCGCGGAAGCCCTGACCCCATTCCCAGTGTGCGGTGACGGAACGGGCTCGCCAGATGCTGACGCTGCGCAGGGGGCAGATATAGGTCTTCTGGCCGATGGTCACCGGGCCGTAGGAGACCATGACGGCGGAGCGATCGAGGGGGGCGAATCCTGCGAGGTTCGCCTCGGTTTCGACACGCAGGATGGCTCCGGTGGCGGGATCGATAGCGATTTCGCCGTGATAGCCGGGCATGGTGGTGAAGCCGCTGCTTCCTTCGCCATCGGGAAGACAGCAGCCTCCGGTGCGAAACTGCGAGGCTGAGGCAGGAACCACGTAGCGAAAGACGGCCTGCCGACCGCCGGCGGGGTCTTTCTCCCATCGGCTCCAGGTGAGAGCGGCGGGATCGGCTAGCACTCCCTTGACCGCAGTGAGCATGGGACCGAAGGTTCCATAGACAACCTGCCAGTGGGACGATTTTTCGCGGCGGGATGGTTTGGATTCGACTTCGGCGCCGTTGCGGTAGAGCACGGTGGTTTTGGATGTGTCGACGAGGTGGAGAGGCTCAGCGTTGGTGAAGTGGCCGTCACCGTGGTCGAACTGCGGGGTCTCGTCGTATTCGACGGAGGTGCGCTGCGCGAAGAAGTTGGGCAAATGGGGAATGGTCTGGTTGAGGTAGGCGTCGGCCAGGGAGATCATTTGCAGCTGGGCAGTTCGATCAGGCGGAGGATCGGGAAGTTTTTCGGCGGGAGGGAGATCGAGGAACGCGGAGGCGTCGGCGATGGCGACGAGAGCGTCGCGGGATTTTTTGCCGCGGAGTTGGGCGGTCCAGGAGGCGATTTGGGCGGTGCCGGCTCGCTCGGTGAGTTCAACGGTGGAAAGCTGGCGGGCGAGGTCGGCGTCGGGCATGGCTTGCTGGTTGCGGAGGAGTTCGCCGAGTTGGGCGACGGTCATCGGACGGATTTCGGGATAGGGCGCGTCGGTGTAATACGGCTGATCGTAATAGCCGGTATTGGTGCGAACCGTGAGTTCAGGCGCGCGGAGGTTCACCTTGAGGTCGTGCACCTCGTCGACGTGCTGGGCGGGCGCGGGGTTGAAGGTGAGGGTGTAGAAGGCGCTGGGGGCGCGC
Source organism: Acidobacteriaceae bacterium (assembly GCA_049696575.1). Lineage (GTDB taxonomy): Bacteria > Acidobacteriota > Terriglobia > Terriglobales > Acidobacteriaceae > Palsa-343. The sequence goes on from JBAVUB010000272.1 coordinate 4,969, forward strand.
AGGCAGTCGTTGAGAAGCCGGATGGTATCGCCGGAAGCGGGATCGGGCGCGCTGCCGCCGC
>JBAVUB010000273.1:0-6326 GCA_049696575.1 Acidobacteriaceae bacterium
CCCATACCTCTACGGCGTGGATCTGCGGAAAGAACTGGCCGCGCGATTTTGCTGGCAGCCTGAGCAGGTGCGGTTTATCCACGATGCATCGGCTTTCCTGCTGGGCGAAATTACCTCCGGAGCGGCCCGTGGGGCGTTTCGAGCCGCCGGCATCACGCTCGGTACCGGTATCGGCTCCGGCTTTTCGCTGTCCGGCCGCCTGCTCACCCATGGTTTCGGTATCCCACCTGGCGGCGAAATATGGAACCTGCCCTTTAACGGCGGAATTGTGGAGGACATTCTTTCCGCGAGGGCGATCCAGCGCGAGTACCAGCGACGCACCGGAGTGAACCGCGAAGTGACCTCCCTGGCGGCCGCGGCCCCCGGGGATGCGGCTGCGCGTGAGACCTTCGCCGAGTTTGGCCGGCTTCTCGGGCAGGCATTGCGGGCGACTCTTTCGGATTTCGCGCCCGACGTGGTGGTGCTGGGGGGAGGCATTTCCCACGCGGCTCCGCTGTTTCTTCCCGCCGCGCAGCGCGAACTGGAAGGCCTCCGCTTTCGTCTGGAGGTTTCAGCCATGTTGGATTACGCCGCTCTGGTCGGCGCCGCGGTCGCGTGGTTCAAATCATGGCAATGTCGGTCATCCATCAGACCCCGAATCCGTTTCCGCCACGGCGCAAAACGATGGTGTTTAGAGCTGTCGTTGTCGTCGCGTGCCTGTGTGCAGGCTGTGGGGGGAGCCCGGCTCAGCCGCGCTCCGGCTGCCGCGGGCCTGACCCCCTGGAACAAGCGACTCGCAACCGGGCCACGGCGCAGAACTGGGCAGCGCTGGGTGGATGGTTCGGCGAGCACAAGCAGTTTGAATGCGCCTGGCCCGCTTTCAGCGCGGCTTTGGAGATCGATCCCGGCTCGGCGAGCCTTCATTATTTTGCTGGCCTCACGCTGAACTCCGCCGGCAGGCCCGGCGATGCGCTCGAGCAATTGCAGCGTTCCATCGAACTCGATCCCGGACAACTGCAGCCGCGGCTGCTGGCCGGCGTGGTGCTGAATGAGCTGGGCCGGCGCGGGGACGCCGAAGAAGCATGGGAGGCCGCACTGCGCATCGATCCGAATTCGGTGGTCGCACTGGACTGGCTGGCTAAAGCGCGCATCTCCGACGGGCAATTCGAATCGGCCATCGATTTGCTGAGCACGGCGCCGCGAGACAAGGATCTGACGCTCGATCTGGCTCTGGCGAATTCGCAGGACGGACGCTTCGATCAGGCCGCGGCTGTTTTGAGTTCAGCACTCAGCAGGACGCCCGGCGACTCGCGCCTGAGCGCAGCGCTGGCCACCGTATACTCTCAGGCCCACCGTTATCAGGATGCGAGCGCCATTCTTCGCAAAGCTTTGAATCTTCATCCTCACGATTCTGCGGTCGAAGTCCTCTACCTGCAGGAGCTGGTGTTGCAGGACGATTTCACGGCCGCGCGTCTCCTGGTGCGGCGGATGCTGGCCGCGCGCCCGGATGACTTCGACGCGCTGTATCTTTCGGGACTGGTGGATATGAATGCGCAGCAATACGCTGACGCAATCCGGCATCTGAAGTCCGCCGCCGTCATCAATGCGAACCACTACGACGTGCGCTATCAGCTGGGCGTGGCGCTCCTCAACACACAACAATACGACGCGGCCCGCGAGCAGCTCGAGAAAGCCGTGGCTCTCAATCCCAATGAGGCTCACGCGCACTTTGAACTGGCTCAGGCGTTACGCCATCTTGGAAAAGAGGACGAAGCGCAGGCCCAGCTCAAGCTCTACCAGCAACGCGCACAGGCGGACGTGCAGCGCGCGCTGGCTGCCAACAAGTCGAGCCAGGCCGACAAGGCGCTGAAGAGCGGCGATACAAAGTCGGCAGTGAGTCTGTATCGCGAAGCCGTGGCGGCGCGGGCCGACGATCCCATTCTCGAATACAACCTGGCCCACGCCCTCGGCCTCGCAGGCGACGAGAGTGCGGAGCGGGCCGCGCTCGAAACAGCGATTCAGCTTCGGCCAGGTTTCCCTGAAGCGGAGAATCGTTTGGGATACCTCAGTGCGCGTGCGGGCGACACAGCCGGCGCTGAGCAGCACTTTCGCAATGCACTGGCCTCTGCGCCCAGCTATGCCGATGCTGCCAACAATCTGGGCACGCTGTTAGGCAAGCAGGGCCGCGACCAGGAAGCAGAGACGTTCTTCCGCTCCGCGGTAGCCTCGAACCCGCGCTATGCTCCTGCCTGGGTGAACCTGGCGGCCACCCTCGCCAGCGAGTCTCGGTTCAGCGAGGCGCGTTCGGCCGTTGAAGCCGCGCTCAAGGTCGATCCCAAAGACGCCGATGCGCTGCGGCTCCGTGAGATGCTGCCTGCATCTCCAGGGGCTTCAGGATCTCCGAACCGCGGCAACCCCGCTGGGCCGCAACCCGAAAAACCATAGATCATGTCTGGCTCTCGTCTTCCCCGCTGCTCTCGCCGTCATCTCTTGCAATCGAGCGCTGTGGCTCTCGCCGCAGCTACTCTCCCGCGGTGGCTGCGCGGTTCTCAGCAGGCGTCTCCAAAGCCGCCGACATTTTCGAAGTTTACGAACGTAGCCGCGCAGGCAGGGCTGACCCAGTCCGTCGTCTATGGAGTTCCCGGCGAGGTCACGTACATCAACGAATCCATGGGCGGCGGCTGCGCCTTTTTCGATTACGACAACGATGGATGGATGGATGTGTTTATCGTGGGAGGCCGGCGCCTCGACGGCATCCCTCCGGGATCCGGGAACCGTCTCTACCACAACAATCGCGATGGCACGTTCACCGATATGACCGCGAGAGCCGGTATCTCCGATCCCGGATGGGCGAACGGCGTTTGCGTGGGCGACTACAACAACGATGGCTTCGAAGACCTCTTTGTCACTTACTACGGCCACAACCGGCTGTACCGGAATAACGGCGACGGGACTTTCACCGATGTGACCGCCCAGGCCGGACTTGGGTATCCGGAGGTGCGCTTCGGTACGGGTTGCACCTTCCTCGACTACAACCGCGATGGACATCTTGACCTCTTCGTGGCTAACTATGTCGACTTCGATCTAGCGCACGCTCCCAAGCCTGACGCGCAGGTCTCCACTTGTTCGTATGAAGGAGTAGCCGTTTATTGCGGACCGCGGGGGCTGTCGATTCCCACCCACGCGCTCTATCGCAACAACGGCGATGGAACCTTTACCGACGTGTCGAAGGAATCGGGCATCGCTTCCGTCGCGACCTCCTACGGCCTCACGGCCGTTTCGCTCGACGTCGATGAGGACGGCTGGCCCGACATTTACGTAGCATGCGACTCCACGCCGAGTCTCCTCTTCATGAACAATCGTGACGGCACCTTTCGCGAGGACGCGCTCATGCGCGGCCTGGCTGTGAGCGCCGACGGCCAGCAGATGGCGGGCATGGGCATCGCGCCGGGAGACTTCAATCTCGACGGTCATATCGACATCTATAAGACCCACTACCAGCAACAGGCTGGAGGTCTTTACCGCTCCGATGGCAAGGGGCAGTTTGAAGACGTGACTGCCGCCGCCGGTATCTATGGCGAGCGCCGTTTCGTCAGCTGGGGCGATGGCATCGTCGACCTCGACAACGACGGCTGGCCCGACTTATTCTGTGTTACCGGCAATGTCTACCCCGAGTTAGAGCGTGTCTATGCGCGTTTTCCCGCGAAAGGTCCTGCCATCATCTTCCGCAATCTCGCCAACGGCCGCTTTCTTGAAATGGGAGACGAGGCTGGCCCTGCCATTAATGCTCGCCATGTGAGCCGCGGTTGCGCTTTTGGCGACTTCGACAATGACGGCGACCTCGACATCCTCGTGATGAACCAGAATGAACCTCCCTCGTTGTTCCGCAACGACGCGCCCCCGGGGAACCACTGGATCAAAGTCCGCCTCCAGGGAACAAAGAGCAACCGCAGCGCCATCGGGGCGCGCGTGCTGGTTCATTATGGTAGTGGCCACGTGCAGGCCCAGGAAGTCATGAGCCAGTCCAGCTATCTCTCCAGCAGCGACCCGCGCCTGCACTTCGGCCTCGGCGCAGCCACCGTCGCCGATGTCGAAGTGCACTGGCCCTCGGGAATGCTTGAATCCCATACCGGAGTTGCTGCGAATCAGCTCTTGACGTTGCGTGAAGGCGTTGGCGTAGTAAAGAGTAGCTTCAGATAATCAGGGTCTGGTAAGTGTGGGCCTATCTTCCTGCGGCAGATATTCATAACTCACGAAGGCCAGCCGCTGGCTGTTCGGCGACCAGGAAGGAACGTTGATGGTGCCTTGTCCTCCGAACATCGTAGCCAGAACGTGAACTTTCTTATCGCTCATCGACATCAGGTTCAACACCACGTCTTTGTCCGGTGGATGCCCCGTCACACTTCCGTCGTAGGAAAGGAAGACCATCCATTTGCCGTCGGGCGAAATATGCGGGAACCAGTCGTTGGTTTCATCCGACAAGACCTGCTCTTGATCGCTGCCGTCGGCTTTCATGCGCCAGATCTGCATCCGCCCCGTGCGCTCGGAGTTGAAGTAAATGAACTGTCCGTCCGGGGAGTATTCGGGGCCGTCGTCCAAACCGGGCGCGGTAGTCAGCCGCGTCTCCTGTCCGCCGGTCACCGAAATCGTGTAGATATCGAAGTTGCCGTCGCGCAGTCCTGTAAAGGCGAGCGTGGTTCCGTCCGGCGACCATCCATGCCAGTACGAGGGCGAGTTCTCCGTTATTTTCCGCGGCGTTCCTCCATCGAACGCCACGGTGAAGATGGAGGACCGGTGGTTGGCTCCGGACTGGTCGCTGAATGCGATCATTCGACCGTCGGGCGAGATGCCGTGATCATTGTTGCAATGATCTTCCGGCCCAGTCTGTACCAGAACCGGCGCTGATTCATCCAGCCCCAGACGGTAGATTTTCCCATCCTGATTGAAGAGCAGGAGAGCCCCGTCGCGCGACCAGTTCGGCGCCTCAAAATGCGCAGCCGCCAGGTATTGCACGCGGCGATCGGTCGAGGCGGCATTCACAGTTTCGAGAACGCTGTACAGGACCGTCTTTCCGGCTGCCGGTGCGAGATCCTCGAGCGTGACGCTGGAGAAGATCGCCCGTTCCGTCACATCCTTATCGTGCGAGCAGACCCCGATCCCCACATAGAACGGGGCACTCAGCGCTAACTGCGTGGCAGCCCCCGCGGGTTCGAGCCTTCCATTTTTCCCTGAGACAAACGCGTAGAACCTGTCGCCGCGCTTCTCAATGCGCACCCTCTGGGGACCCGACACGTACGATTCCACCTCATGCGTATCCGTACCCGCCGCATGCCGGAACTGAAGGGAAGTGAGGCCATTTCCATGAACGGCAACATCGACGTACGGAGAGTTTGCGTCGAGCGTTTGCCGGATCATCAGGACTGCTTTGCGGTGTTCATTGCCCGTCGAGCCAATAAGTGCGATGTCGGCAGTTAGGGCCAGATCGCGCGCGTCGGCGATTTTCTTCCAGACAAAATGAAAATCGTCCTCACCGAACCACATATTGTTGCCGCTGCCGCTCACCGTATAGCTTTGCCGTACCGGGTCGTACTGCACCGATCCCGGATGCAGAATTGTTCCGATGTCCTGGTCCGCCTCGAAAATTCCTGGAGATGAGGAAGCGGGTGTGGCGGCGGAAGCGCGGAGTGCCAACAGAGCCAGCACACAAACACAAGCGATGCGGGAGCGGAAATCGCCAGTCATATTCAGTTCCTCCAATGCAGTTCACCGCGGCAGTCGGTATAGTACCAACCCTCCTCCCGGTTTGGGAACGTTATCATCGGCGGGTGCAAACTTCGCGGGTCCCCGCCGGGGAGAAAAAGATTCGAGCCGCGCCGCTGCGATGCGCGCACAGGCCCAGCCGAGTGTGCGCCCGGCCGTCAATCGATGTACAGTGTTGCGGGAGAAGGAAGGGGCCTTCAGTGATGACGTTTCGAAAGATCTACCTCGTACCGCTCACCGCCATTTTTTGTGCCCTGCCGGCCCCTGCGCAACCGGCTCCTCCTGCGCCGATGGCACCGCCGCCATTCTACGGACCCTGGAATGCCGCCATTCTGCCGGGTGGAGACGGTCTCCGCGAGAAGCTCGCCGATACCGATACCATTCTGGCCGCGGAGTCGCCATGGACGCTGCTCGCCTGGGTCAACGCGGAGGACGCGGCCAGCGGAACCGAGCTGGTGGCCGGGGTGGGCGCGCCCGACGAGGAGTATCCGCGCTATCTGGCGATTGCGCCTGGCAAATTGATGCTGTGGGTCGGCAAGCACAACGCGCTGGAAGGAACGGCGGCGATCGATCCCGGCAAATGGCAC